>JBAYDQ010000050.1:0-4734 GCA_041668145.1 Bacilli bacterium
AAAGTGAGAAAAAGGCAAACCATTAACTTGATGGTCGGACCTCCCACTAATTCAAGCGATGATAATCGCATTGCCGCCTTATTTATGGCACAGCCTGGTCTTCATATCGTCTGTGGTGGGACAACTTCAAAGATTATCGCTCATTATTTAGATAAACCTGTCATTCCTCAACTCAAGTATGAAGATAAAAACATTCCTCCTATTTCGACACTAGAAGGCATTGATTTAGTGACTGAAGGAATTGTGACTTTAAATAAAGTATTAAAGAACGCTCAATCATTCTTAAATGATAATAACGCCGAATATTTTAATTGGTTTTATCATAAAGATGGCGCTTCTTTAATTAGCAAATACTTGCTTGATACGGCGACCGAGATTAATATCTATGCGGGATGCGCGATTAATGAGGCTCATCAAAAAGGAACCGCTTCTTTAAATCACGCCTTTAAAATGCATGTTGTCGATGAGCTTTCCAAAGATTTAAAGAAGATGAATAAATGTGTGCGAGTGACATATTATTAAGGAGAAATTATGAGTCGAATATTTGATACTGATGTTCAATCATTGAAACATAAAGTTTTAACCGCCATTGCCAAAAGTGCCTATCGTGACACTCTCGTTGAAGATTGCTATGCGATTCCTAAGGAAATTATTCCTGGACCCAAACCAACCTGTCGTTGTTGTATCTATAAAGAAAGGGCTATTGTTCAAGAGAGAATTACTTTAGCTTTAGGTGGCAATAAGAACATTAAAAATGTCGTTGAAGTGATTAAAATCGCTTGTGACGAGTGTCCAGTTTCTGGCTATTATGTCTCGGATCGTTGCCGGGGTTGTATCGCTCATAATTGTCAAAAAGCCTGTCATAAAGGAGCGATTAGCTTTTCCAGTACAACGCGACAAGCCATTATTGATCGAACAAAATGCATCAATTGTGGAATGTGTGCCAAAGCCTGCCAATATAACGCCATTTTGAATAATCAAAGACCTTGTGAAATGGCTTGCAAAGTCAAAGCTATCTCTATGGGGGAAGATCTCGCCGCTACGATTGACGATGACAAATGCATTCATTGTGGGGCGTGTGTTTACACCTGTCCTTTTGGAGCGATTATGGATAAAAGTTATATTACTGATGTGATTAAAATATTGTTAGCTAACCAAAAGAGCAATCAATCTAATGTCTACGCCATTGTGGCTCCGAGTATTGCTAATTCCTATAAAGCGAGTTCCATCGGCAAAGTGGTCAGCGCCATTAAACAATTGGGTTTTCACGCTGTGGTCGAGGCTGCTTTAGGGGCGGATATGGTTTCTTTTCATGAAGCCAAAGAATTAAATGAGAAAAAACTTTTAACCTCTAGTTGTTGTCCAGCTTTCGTCGAATTGATAAAGAAAAATTATCCATCATTGACTGATGTGATATCGTCTTCTTTATCGCCGATGGCGACAATTGGTCAATATATCAAAGAGAATGATCCGCACGCCATCACCGTTTTTATCGGTCCGTGTGTCGCTAAAAAAGCCGAAGCCTTACAAGAGAATGTCAAACCCTATATTAACTATGTTTTAACTTTTGAAGAATTAGAGGCGATGTTTGACGCTAAAGAGATCGATATCAATTCACTAGCCGAATCCTCGCTAGATAACGCTTCCTATTTTGGTCGTATCTTTGCTCGAAGTGGTGGACTATCAGCTTCAATTTGTCAGTCTTTAAAAGAGCAAAACATCGATTTTGAAATTAAAGGTGCGGTGGGTGACGGAGTCGATAATTGCAAATTGCTTTTAAATAAAATTAAAAATCCCCAAAGCGATATTAACTTTGTCGAAGGAATGGCATGCGTTAATGGTTGCATTGGTGGCCCCTGCTCTTTGTCTCATAGTTTAGTCGATAAAAATGTTATTGATCGCTATGGCAAAGAGAGCAAAGAACAGACGATTAAAGATGCTATTTCTTCTTTAATTGATGAAGAATAACGCATAAAAAATATTAAAATATTTTGTGATATATTTTTCTTACTCAGGGAATCGCTTAATTTAGATAAAGAGAGTGATTCCCGCTTTTTCTGAATCAGCGAGATAAGTGGCGACACCAGCATATTCGATGCCATCAATCAGTTCTTCTTTGCGAATCCCCATCACATCCATGCTCATTGTGCAGGCGATAAAATTCACGCCAGCCGCTTTCGCCTGAGCGACTAGGTCGGGCAAAGAATCAACATTTTTCTTCTTCATGACGGACTTCATCATCTTGGCTCCCATCCCTCCGAAATTCATCTTCGAAATCGGCATCTTTTTCGGACCGCGGGGCATCATCGCGCCAAACATTTTTTCAATGAATGATTTTTTAACTTTGACTTTTTGTTCTTTGCGCAATAAATTCAAACCCCAGAAAGTGCAGAAAATCGTGACATTTTTACCCATCGAGCGACTGCCTTGAGCGATGATCATCGACGCCATAGCTTTATCCATATCTCCACTAAATAAGACAATCGTGGTGTTTTGATTTTCCACCGTTTTAGAAGTGGCTTGCGCATAACCCTTGCGGATGATCGCGACATAGCCTTCTTTCGTGGCTTCTTTTTTCAATAAGGTATTACCAGTGGTCAAACACCATTTTTCCACATCGTTGAAATAGCCACTGTCAGTGGCGACGACTTTGACGATCTCGCCTTCTTTCAGTTTTTCGACGGCTTTATAGGTTTGCATGATTGGACCAGGGCATTGAAGACCGCACGCATCAATGACAACTTTAATTTCTTCATCGTGATTACTATCACGAGTGGTTGATGCCGGTTCAATTATGCGATGTTCCGGATTGCGTAACTCTTCTGGGCGTGTATTTTGATGGAGGATCTTATAAATTTTATAGCCTCCTAAGAGATTGCTGACATTGGTATAGCCATGATTGACGAGAACTTTGATCAATAGATAGGCTGTCTGTCCTACATTACAATAGACCAAAAGAGGCGCATCTTTTTCTTGAGGTAATTTATCAAGATTTTGACGGATGCCGCTAAAGGGAATGTTGACTGCTCCATCAATATGACCAAGGCTAAACTCCAAAGGAGTACGAGCATCAATTAAGATTCCTTTATTCTTCATAAAGGTCTCCAATTCATTCTGATTGACGACTCCGAATTCTTTTTGCATCATATTGCTAGCGACATAGCCGGCAATATTCACTGGATCTTTTGAAGAACCATAAGGTGGAGCGTAAGCGAGTTGAATGTCTGGCAAATCAAAGATGGTTAATCCACCTTTAATCGCTGTGGCGATCACATCAATGCGTTTATCCGCTCCTTCTTTCCCAATTACTTGGGCGCCGAGAATTTTCCCATTTTCAGGGCTGAATAAAAGTTTGATGACGATATCGCTTGCTCCTGGATAATATCCAGCGTGATTAGAACGCGTGACCATCGTCGAACGATAAGCAACTTTTTTCCGTTGGAGAGTCTTTTCATTATTACCGGTACTGGCCACTGTCAAGGAAAAGACTTTCACGATTGAAGTGCCGAGACTTCCGTTATATTTAACATCCCAACCATTCATATGATCAGCGACTAACCGCGCTTGGCGACTAGCGGGCCAGGCGAGAGGAACCGCTATTGGAGTGCCATCAATGAAATCTTTAACTTCAATCGCGTCTCCAACCGCATAAACATCGGGGATAATCTCTCCGCTTTTAGCGTCCATGACTTGCAGGTGGTCATTGGTGAGAATGTGGCCTTTTTCGCCGGTCTTGATGCCTCCAGAAATGGCTAGTTTCGATTCAGGGCGAATGCCTGCCGCCATAATGATTAAATCAGCCTTTAAGATCATGCCGCTTTTTAAGACGACGACATGGCCGTTATCTTTAATTTCGGCAATCGTATCTTGAAGATAGATTTTCACGCCGTTAGTCTCTAATTCATTTTGAGCGATTTTAGCCATCTCAAAATCAAGAGGAGGGAGAATTTGATTAGCGAGATCGACAATCGTGACATTAATTCCTCGCGAGAGGAGATTCTCTGCTAATTCAATGCCGATAAAGCTCCCGCCCATCACAACCGCGGATTCGACTTTTTCTTGATTGATATAATTATCAATCTTGTCTGTATCATTTAAGTTTCTTAAGGAAAAAACATTATGGGCTTGTTCGATGCCAGGAAGAGGGAGCCAAATAGGAGTGGCGCCTGTAGCGAGCAGTAATTTATCATAGGTTTCTTCATAGGTCCGTCCGGTTTTCACTTCTTGGACGGTGACTTTTTTCTTTTTGGTATCAATGGCGATGACTTCGGAAAAAATCCGCACATCGATATTTTGATTGTGGCGGAATGTCTCCGGGGTTTCAACGAGCAATCGCTCACGGTTAGAAATTACATTGCCGATGTAATAGGGGAGACCACAATTGGCAAAAGAAATGTACTCGTCTTTTTCAAAAATTATAATCTGATCTTCTTCACTCAGTCTTCTCGCTCTTGTGGCCGCCGTCGCGCCCCCGGCGACACCTCCGACAATGACAATTTTTTTCATATTTCTACCTCATGGAAAACTTTTGTTTAATTATATTTTATCATATGATGGTAGAGATATGAGCAAGATACATTTTTCCTAATTTAATTGTGATTATCAGTTTAGGATTAAAAGCCAAGAAAAAGAGGGCTCAGCGTGCTTTTTCTTCAATTCATTTCTCCATAAGTTTTGGCTAGTTCATATTTTGCTAACGAAGGCGTATAATTAATTTCAATTCCTAGGAGAATA
>JBAYDQ010000051.1:0-4719 GCA_041668145.1 Bacilli bacterium
TGAGAAAAGATAAATAATCCAGCGCTGATTAATATCATCACACATGAAACAATAGAAAGAGCTAATAATGAATAATCATATAAGAAGCCATATAACAGTGAACCAAGGAACCACGATAAGCCAAAGAGCATATCAAAAATGCCAAAAGCTTTAGCTCGATTATTTTTGCTTGTTAAATCAGTAACTCCACTTAAAATAATGCTCTCTTGAGCGCCCATACCAATACCCCATAAAGCCGCTCCTAAGAAAATGGACCAATATTGATCGAAGAAAAAGAAGAAAAAGGCAAATGATGAAGTTAATAAAGTGGCAATAATAATGGCTAAGAATCCTTTCTTATCATAGATAAGACCAAAGATCATCGCGCTGACAGCATCGATAAGCATGGCAAATGAATAGATTAATGGAAGATATTCCACATCAAAGAGATTTAAAGAAGCAACATGAGCGGTAAATAAAGGGAAGTCCACAAAACCAAAAGCCAAAAAGCAGGAGCCAATTAAGAAAATAGTAAAAGTCTTATTAAAGATTTTGCCTTTGCTAGTTTCAACTTCTTCCTTTTCAAAAGAATCAGGATGTGGATATTTAATCTTGGCAAAGAAGAGAATAATAAAACAAATTAAAGCTGGAATACCCAGAACGAGAAAACCGATACGGTAGCGGTCATATTCACTAAATGATGAAGTCGCTAGGAAAGTAGCGGATAAAATTAGCGGTCCGAGAAAAGCCCCTATCTGATCTAATAATTCACTAAAAGCAAATGATTTTCCGGTTCCATTTTCTTTAGCAGCGAAACTAACGAGGGCGTTTTTAGCGGGTTTTTTAATCGCTTTGCCCATCTTTTCTAATAAGACAAAAGAACACGCTAGTAACCAACCTGTCTGAGGAACAAGAGCAAGAAGAGGAATCATGATTAGATCAAGAACATATCCCAAAATGGTAAAGAGCCAATATTTTTTCGTTTTATCGGCAAAGTATCCAGTCACTAATCGCAAAGCATAACCAATAAGCATGCCTAACCCACTGACAACAGAGATGGCTAACGGAGAAGCGCCAAGAAATTGTTCATAAGCGCCGATAATAGAGCTCGAGCCTTCATGGGTCATGTCCGAAAACATCGAGACGATAGCAAGAAGAATAATAAATATCAAAGCGCTATTTAATCTTGCTTTTTTTTCATGTTTTTTCGGTTCTAATTTTTCCATGAGTTTATTATATGCCAATAATATAAAAGGAAGAGTATTTCTTGATGTTTTATTTAATAAAAAAATCAGAGGTGCTATATTAAATAGGAAGAATCTATGAATAAAAAAACCTATCAATCTTTTTTGCAATTATTGAAAGACGAATTAATTCCCGCTATGGGATGCACTGAGCCCATTGCTTTAGCATATGCTAGTGCCTTAGCCAAAAAATACTTGGGAGAAAACCCTTTATCAGCGGAAATTATCGTTTCAAAAAATATCATCAAAAATGTCAAAAGCGTGATTGTCCCCAATACTCATGGCTTAAAAGGAATTAGCGCTGCCGTTGTGACGGGAATGATCGCGGGAAATTCTGATTTAGTTTTAGAAGTTATTTCCAAAGTGACGAGGACACAACTTCAGGAAATCAAATTGATGCTGGCAACCCTTCCAATTGTTATTAAAGAGAGCAATAGTGATAATGCTCTCGATATTAAAGTGACATTAAAAGGTAAACAACATTGCACATGCGTGCAAATCATCGGTGAGCACGCTAATGTGACTCTCATACAAAAGGATGATCTTGTCATTTTAAAGAAGCCATATCAAAAAAATGATGAAATTGAACCTCCTCATTTGAGCGTCAAAGAGATTGTTAATTTTGCTAATCATGTTGATATTCATGATGTGGAAAAACTCATTAATCGTCAAATTGACTATAATGTTGCAATCGCTGAAGAAGGTCTTTCTCATTCCTACGGTGCTAATATTGGGAAAATCATGCTTAAAACTTATGGACATAGTTCAGCTAACTTAGCCAAGGTTTATGCCGCCGCTGCCGCTGATGCACGTATGTCTGGATGTAGTCTTCCTGTTATTATTAATTCAGGAAGTGGCAATCAGGGTTTAACTGTTTCATTGCCCGTGATTATCTACGCCCGTGAATTGCATGTTTCTCATGATGATCTCATTCGAGCTCTCGTTCTTGCAAATCTTATTAATATCCATTTAAAAACTGGTATTGGTAGGTTATCAGCGTTCTGTGGTGCTACTTGTGCAGGCGTGAGTGCGGGGGCAGGAATTTGTTATTTTCATAAAAATGAATTAAAAGCTTATGAACACACAATTGTGAATGGATTAGTCATTAATTCTGGTTTGATATGTGATGGTGCTAAGCCGAGTTGTGCCGCTAAAATTGCTTCCTCAGTGGATGCTGGTTTATTAGGTTTAGAAATGGCCTTAAATAATAGTGAATTTTGTGCCGGTGAAGGCATCGTATCAGATGACGTGGAAAAGACCATTGAAAACATTTGTCAATTGGCGAGTAAAGGCATGAAAGAAACCGATACTGAAATTATCGAATTGATGACGAAACATTGCTAAACTCTTAATATAATTATTAACATTTTATATAATGTCATTAGGAAGGGATTATGAGCATTTTAGATTACGCTAAAAAGTCTGGTCAAACAACTTATAAAGAACACTCTTTTGATGAGATAGATAATCTCATTCTTTCCAATGTTATTTATTGCAATTATAAAAAAGGTTTTGCGAAATTGAATAATCCATCTTCCACGACACTTGGAAAATTGCTTTTTTCATCCATCGATGATCTGGATTTAAGAAAAGAGACATGCGGTCTATTATTGGGCAAAAATCCTTTGCGACTAGCGAAAAGAATCTATGGAACAAAGCGTTATGGACATATTATTGTCAGCGACTTTGTACAAAAGCAAAACCCTGAAATATCTCAGCAATTTGCCGCTATTTGCTATCATATTTCGCCTAAAACCATCTATTTATGCTTTCGAGGAACCGATGACACCCTCCATGGATGGATGGAAAATCTTAACCTAATTACTGAGCAGCCAATTCCTAGCGAAATTGAAGCTCAACATTACATTAATCAAATGATGAATAAGTATCCTCATCAAAAATTCATTATTGGTGGTCATTCAAAAGGTGGCAATTTAGCGGTTTATGGGGCTACATATTGCGATGATAAATATAAGTCGAGAATCAAAAGAGTTTACTCTATTGATGGCAATGGTTTTTTTCCTCATACTTTTGATGATCGACGATTTAAACAAATTGAGAAGAAAGCTTTTCTCATGGCTCCGACGCATTGCCTCGTTGGGCGGCTTCTCTATCAACCTGTCAAACAAAAGATTATTATTAAGACCAAGAAAACGGGCTTACTTTGTCACGATGTCCATAATTGGATTATCGAAAATGACGGACTTGCGACGACAAAATTTTTTTCTCGACGTAGTCATGATGCCTGCACGGAAATAAATCGTTTCACTACTAATTTACCAAAAGAAAAACGTCTGTCTTTTTGTCAAGATTTTGGACATGCGATTAATGAGAGCCATGTTGAAACATTGATGTCTTTCCTTAAAAACCCCTCTCTTGGTATTATCCTGAGTTGGAAACTTAGTTTATCGAATCAATTGCTCATTTTAAAATTCATTCGTATTTTATTAATTAATAAATTTGGACTTAACTAATTGTGGGTTACAAAAAAGCCCGTCTTAATGGCGGGCTTTGCTTTTAGTTTAAGAACAAAACTATTTTAAATTATAGAAAACTTCTCGACCTTTGAATTGAGCGCATTCGCCTAATTCTTCTTCAATTCTCATCAATTGATTGTATTTAGCGATACGATCAGTACGGCTCATCGAACCAGTTTTGATTTGTCCAGCGTTCAAAGCGACGACTAAATCGGCGATCGTGGTGTCTTCTGTTTCACCCGAACGGTGAGAGACGACACAAGTGTATCCCGCTCTTTCGGCTTCTTGACAGCAATCAAGTGTTTCAGTTAGGGTGCCGATTTGATTGAGCTTGATGAGGACGCTATTAGCGACGCCATCTTTAATGCCTTTATGAACGATTTTGGGATTAGTAACAAAGACATCATCACCAACGATTTGAATCTTTTTGCCTAAGCGTTCAGTTAATTTAATCCAACCCGCCCAGTCTCTTTCACCTAAACCATCTTCGATGGAGATGAGAGGATACTTCTCGACAAACGAAGCTAATAAGTCAATCATTTGATCAGTGGTTAATACGCCACCTTTAGACTTCTTTAATTCATACATTCCTGTTTCGGTGTTATAGAATTCACTCGCGGCGATATCCATCGCTAAGCAAATATCTTTACCAGGGACATAACCAGCGCGTTTAATGGCTTCGACGAGAACTTCTAATGGTTCTTCGTTATTAGCGAGGTTTGGAGCAAAACCACCTTCGTCACCGACCGCGGTTACTTGACCTTTTTCTTTGAGAACTTTCTTTAATTGTTGGAAAGTTTCCGCTCCCATACGAATAGCTTCATGAATGGATTTAGCACCGACTGGCATAATCATGTATTCCTGGAAATCAACGGAACTATCAGCATGGCTGCCGCCATTGATGACGTTCATCATGGGGACAGGTAATAACTTGGCGTTTGGTCCACCGAGATATTTATAAAGAGGAAGACCATAATAATCAGCGGCGGCACGAGCACAGGCTAGTGAGACGCCTAAAA
>JBAYDQ010000052.1:0-4678 GCA_041668145.1 Bacilli bacterium
TTAACTGTTCGTACTTCTTCCACCACTTCAGGAGTCACTTCTTCCTTGATAGGAGCGGGAGCGACCACATTTTCTGGAACAACTGTCGGTTGCTCTTCTTCTACCACTTCCACTTGAGGAGCGACGGTGCTTGTCTCTTCCTTTTCACTTTCGAGTTCTAAGGCTTCGTTACGATCATTATTTTCTTCTTCATCCTTATAAACACGAGATTGCGGAGCGATATATCCTTCTGGCAAGCCAGGAAGAACATCTTCGGAGGAAGCGACAACTTGAGCTTGAGCGGCTTTCATCTCGGCAATCAATTGTTTTTGATGTTCGACTTCTTCCGCTTGTAATTGTTCAAATGATTGATAGACTAAACCATTGCTAATCGCATCGGTTTCCGTCTTGATATCGATGTTGTACCCCGTTAAACGAACCGCTAAACGGACATTGACGCCACGGCGACCAATTGCTAAAGTTAAGGAGTCGTCTTTGACAATGGCGGTGGCTGTTTTGGCTTCTTCATCATAAATGATGCCAGCGACATGAGCGGGCTTCAAAGATTCCATAATGAAGAGACCAGAGTTTTCACTAAAAGCAATGATATCAATCTTTTCTTTGGTTGAACCATTGCCTAATTGAGAGACAATTTTTTGAATACGCGATCCATTTTGTCCGATACAAGCTCCGGCCGGATCGACATCGGGATTTTGACTATAAACTGCCACTTTACTTCTCTCACCCGCTTCACGGGCGATACCTTTAATGACAATTGTTCCATCATAGATTTCGCGAATTTCTTCATTAAATAAGCAGCGTAAGAAACCTTCATTGCTTCGTGAGACAACGATGTGAGCGCCTTTAATATCCGAAGCCACATCGTTGACAAATAAGCGAATTTGATCACCAGCTTGGAAATGCTCATCGCCAATCATTTGTTTGCGAGGAAGATAAACGCTCGTTCTTCCAATATTGATGGAAGCACCCCGCTCGTCAATCTTCTCGACGCGCCCAGTAATCATGGTATTAATCTTGTCTTTAAAGGCCTCAAAGAGAACATCCTTCTCGGCTTCAGCGAATTTTTGACGGAGAATGGATTTAATACTCATCGCCGTCGCTTTTCGTAATTCGTCAATCGAAGCTGGAATGTATAATTTCTCATCTTTTATAAAAGATTGCCCATCTTTACAAGTTGCTTTAGCTTCTTTTTCATCCACCTCTAAAAAATCGTCTTGGACTTCCGCCACGATATTTTTGATTTGGAACATTTCAATAATGCCTTCTTCAGGATCAATATTGACTTCGACAAGAGCGTCATCTCCTCCTAATTCTTTGCGATAACCTTTAATCATCGCTTCTTTGAGAGATTGGACGATAATGTCCTTGCTGATTCCACGATTGATCTCGATCTGGTTGAGAGCATCACGGAATTCTTTTGCGTTGATAGCCATAATTTTATAACTCCTTATTAAAATTTAATTGCTAATCGTATATGTGATATATTTGCTTTCGCAATATCAACTACCATAGTTCTAGTTTTTACCTTATAAGATAAGGTGATGTGATCTTCATCGAGGTTTACTAGTAAACCCTCAAAGATATTTTCTCCCTTAATTGGATGGAATAAATGAACATTAACATAACTATTAAGATAATCTTTAAGACTTTCTATTTTTAGAGGTTTTTCCACTCCTAAGGAAGAAATATCCAAGGTATAGGGAACATCAATTGGACTGATAACATCTAAATAATCGCTTAATTGATGCGTCAAAGAAACGATCGTGTCCATGTCGATGGGTTGAACGCGGTCAACCACGAGAGATAGATGAGCAGAATCCTTGAGAAAGTGAAGAGAAAAATCAACTAGTTCAAAGCCTAATTCCAAACATTTTTCACTGACTGTTTTCCTGAGTAATTCTTGTTCCATATCCTGTCCCTTAAAAACAAAGAGTGGCCTGTCA
This sequence comes from Bacilli bacterium, assembly GCA_041668145.1. Classification (GTDB taxonomy): domain Bacteria; phylum Bacillota_I; class Bacilli_A; order RFN20; family CAG-826; genus JAAYDH01. The sequence goes on from JBAYDQ010000052.1 coordinate 1,944, forward strand.
AGGTCACTCTTGTGCAGAGTTATCACGCTCGAAAGCGCATAATTACTATATCATTAAATAATCAAATGTCCACTTTATTTTATAAAAAGCACTTAATTTATCACAATTAAAGATTGGGGTTAGTGACATTACCAACATAAAGAGGCAAATCATTATTGTCATAGATGATATAGATAAAAGGTTGATTGAGTTGCACATCAATTCCTCCTTCGATGGGAGCGGCGCTTCCTGCTCCTAAGCCACTCCAGGTTAAAGATGTTATCGTCGTTCCATCCTCAGTAAAAGCCACTTTATTTTTCTGTTGGCAAGTCGATAGATAAATTGGCAATAAACAATCATCTTCGTAAATTGCCCCAAATGAATCAATATTGGCATCAAACAAACTGCCATATCCTAATTGGGTAAGAGCCGCCACAAAGTCGAGCGACGATGAGGCGGAAAACTTTGGCACCGCACAGCGAATAGCTTCATCACTATGAAGAGTAGAGGTATTATCAGTAAAAATATCCACTCCATCGGTAAGATTAAAGATATTGTCATTTGTTGATTTCGGAACGATATATTTAATTTTCATATCATTTTTATAATTGTCGTAAAAACTATAGTATGTATTATAATCGTAATAATTGCCCCAATAAGCATGACGCATATAGGTCGCTTCAACTTCCTCGCTAGGTGTGACATAAAAGGAATCCTGATATGATTCAGATTGCGAATATTCGGTTAACCATTTGTTATCAAAAGTTAGCGTTGTGAGTAAATATAGCGCTGTATTTTCACTAATTGGCAAATCATTAGCAGAGATAAAATCATCATCATTCATCCGTTCATTAGCCCATGAGATCATCTTGGCGACATCGCTTTGATTTTCAAAATCAATGGCGTAAGCTTCGCAATAATAAGTGGCTAATTGAGCGATGAAATCTTCGCTAATAGTTCCAAATAATTCGCTTTGGAAAAGACCATTATAGAATTGGGTCGTCCCACTATCTGTCGCATAATAATCATTTCGATAAAAAGAAGAATAATTATCCGTTCGATCCGCTTCTGAAAGAGCTAGTAACGCATCAAATTGACTCATGACACTTGCATCCGTGCTCCCTAATGAAAGAATGCTAAGATTAGCGTATAAGCTCATCGGCGCAAAAGAGAAATTGGTTTCATCATAATCAAGATTCTGATAAATGTTATTAGCAAAAGTGTTGACTGCATCAGTATATTGACTATCAACGCTAACATTCTCTTTAACGGAAGATGGATAGGTAATGGTATTTAAAGGTTGAAAGGTACTATCGAGTTCATTAATGACAAAGTTGCGATCCAAAGGTCGACATGAATAGACATTTCGAAGACCCGCAAAGAACACGACAAGAACAGGGACGGCTGTCACTAAAACAAGGCTTCCCAAAACGACGCTACTGACGATGATAGTCGCTCTTTTCCAGACAGGCATTTTCTTTTTAGCCATTTTAAGATTCATTGGTGCAGAGGAACGAAATGGCGGAATAACTTCGGGCGTGTCACTAATTTTTTGAATAGTGTCATTCTTAAATTTTTTCTGATAATTCATAAGCTCTCCTCATAGTGGCGCTTAATCTTTTTAAGTGCCGATTGATAAAATCGATAAGTGGAAGATAAAGAGAAAGAGAGAAGGTGGCTGATTTCGTGAAAAGTGAAATCATAAATGATTTTATAAATAACGACCTCATTTTCCTCTTTCGTGAGGTAATGATGCATCTCTTCTAAAAAGAAATGATATTCATCATCTTGCTGGGCGTATTGCTCTAACTGATCGCTTGGAATATCGCGCCTTTTTTTCAATTCATTTAAGGCTTCGTTTCTCGCAATAGTCAATAAATAGGCATGAAATTGACTTGTTCTTTTCAAAGAAGTAATATTTTCCATCATCTTGATAAAAACATTTTGAGTCACATCTTCCGCTAAATAACGATCTTTAAGAAGCGAAAAAGACAAGCAAAAAATAAGGCGATAATAAGTTTGATAAATTTCTTCAAAAGCTTGATTATCATTATTTTTTAAGCGATTGACAGTTTCCAGACTAACCAGCATTTTCCTCCCACTACTAATAAAGACAAATTGAGAATGCCATTTTTTTCAGCTTTATTTTATTATGACGTAATAAGATGATAAAGAAAAGTGGGCGCCGCCCACTTCTTTAAATATATCTTTTTTAACAATTAATTAATGGAGATATATTTCTTTTCTTCTTTTTTCGGCTCGACTTTATTGATGTTGAGAGTCAAGACACCATCCGCTAAATTGGCGGTGATATCATTTTCTTGGACATCTTCACCGACATAGAAGCTACGAGAGAATTTACCCGTAAATCTTTCGCGACGAATGTATTTGCCATTCTTTTTCTCATCATCTTGATGATACTCTTCGGCATGAATGGTAAGATATCCATCATTTAATTCGATTTTGATATTTTCTTTCTTAATGCTGGGAAGATCGACATCAATGTGATATTGTTTTTCGTCTTCTCGCACATCAGCCTTCATCAAATCGTTGCGGCGTATTTCACGAGGGAAATCAAAGAAATCCTGAAAGAATGGATCCCAAAGATCAAATGAGTCATTATTGTGAGTTGAAACGGCATAATTTTTATTCATAATTAATCCTCCTTATGTTCGTTCGTTTAGCACTCTAACTCTTTGACTGCTAAGCAATTATATTATAACCCATTTTAGCACTCTGTCAAGTAGTGTGCTAAA
>JBAYDQ010000053.1:0-4603 GCA_041668145.1 Bacilli bacterium
ACTTGTTTGGAGATTTTGTCGTCATTTAAATTAATCCTAACGAATGTTTATAAAATATACCCATCACAGAGATAAAATTATTTAATATATGAGCAGTTAAAGAAGCTGGTAGACCAAAATAATCATAAGCTAAGCACAGTCCCGCTGCGCCGATGAGATAAGAAGGCAAATTTAATAATTCCACTAAATAAGCATCGCTGGAACCGGCCATAAAATCGAAATGAATTAAGGCGAAAACGAGAACCGTAGCGACATAAGCTACCCATTTTTTAATGCGCGCAAAGAAACTAAAGAAACCTAAACGATAGGTCAACTCTTCACAAATTGGTCCGATGATGACAAAGAAAATAACCGCTAAAACAGGGTAAGAGATTGTGATGTCTTGAACAAGACTCTCATTCGCGTTGACTCCAAAAGTATAAAAGTTTGAAATAATGGAATAATAAACACCATTGGCGACCAAAGTAGCTATACCAATACCCACGCCAGCTGCATAAGGAACAAATTTTTTAAAGGGGGATAAAATCTTTTTGTGATTTTGAATAATAAGAGAAATCATACCCGCAAAAATAATGAAATAGGCACTAAAATTGCAGATGGCCGAAAAAAGAACAATTTCTCCATTTTTATACATGTAATAAAAGATTAACTGCATAATAAAACTGATGATTTTTAATCCTAGCCATCCAACAAGAAAAAAAGTGATTTCTTGCCATTTAGGAAGCCAGACAAGACCATGCTGTCGACGATGGGAAGCGGGGTTAGGATTTTTTTCCTGACATTTTGGGCAAAATGATTCCGTCGCATCATAGATAGAACCGCATTTTGGACAAACCGTGTTTTTCAATAACATTTTCTTTATTTCCCAATAAAAAAACTATACACTAAAATTAACTTTAAGAGTAATAATAACTAAAAGTTATGAAATTCAAAGAGGAGAGGTAATAATGTCAGTTGGATTGTTCGCACAAATTGTCAATATCGGTCTGATCGTTCTTTTCATCCTTATTATCCTCGGTTTTCTTATCGCTGGTCTCGTCGGATTCAAACGTGGAATTTGGGCTTCGGCATATCGAATGCTCTTTATGCTAATTCTTGTTGCCATCGGACTTTTATCGCTTTCGCCAATCGCCAATATAATCGGCAATATCAATCTTGATCCTTTTATTTCTTATCAAACAATAATCATTACAAATGCTGCGACAGGAGTGTCGTATTATGCGCCTATTACCTCTTTTCATGATACATTGACCTCTTGTTTCCGCGGTTACTTTTTCCTTTATAATGTTTCAGGAAGTTATGCTGCGGCAACCGAATTTGCCGAAGCTTTGGTCTATTCCGTTGTCAAATTAGCGGCCTTTATTGTCATCATGCTTTTAATTGTCACGCTTGGTTCATTATTATGCACCATCTTGTGGCATGCTTTGTTTAAACATTTAATTCCCAAATTAGCCCGTAAGAAAATCAAAGTTCGCTGGGTTGGTCTTTTAATGAATGTCATCACCTACACTGTCGTTGGTTTTTTGTTAATTTCACCTCTAACTTCAATGGTTAATATCATTAATCAAAACTATTCGGAAAGAGATGATGATAACGAACTTGTCGGCTACCTTAATACTTTTGTTAATTCTTATGATAATTCTCTTTTTGCTCAAACCTTTTTTAATTGGACGGTTGATCCTTCTACCGGTCTCACTCTTGATGCGACCATTCTCAATGATTTAACTTCAACCACGTTAGAAAATGGTTCGATCGGGGTCATTAGTAGCATTTCTGAATTAACGGAAATCGCTAATGTTTTAGTGGAAAACATCGCTATCGGTGAAGGTAATAACATTACCGTCGATGTGCCCGCTATCGTCAGCCAAGCCTATATTGAAGATTTATTCTCTGCTCTCAAAGATTCTCATCTTGTCATGCTTGTCTTGCCTCTCGCTACTCAGCTTTGTCTCAATTCTGATTTACTCGCTAATTATATTGATACCTCTGCCTTAAATATGTCAGATATTGATTGGGATAACGAATTAGATGTTTTTGAGACGATGGCAATTGATATTGCTAATAGCGGTCTCATTGATTCTTTTGTCGATGACCAAGGCCAATTCGTCACTCCGACAGATGCTACTCAAATCGTCGGCGATATGCTCAATGCTCAAACTTATACTTATGTTTATCACGCTTTATCAAGTATTAGCGATTCAAAAATCTTGTCTCGCGCCATTCCAGCGGTCATTGAATACATCATCAGCAGCGACCCGACGATGCAAGATTATTTCCCCGTTACCTTTGAGGCTCTAAACGATATTGATTGGGGTTTTGAATTAAGCACTGTTTTTGATTGCGTCTATCAAATGTATGCTGTTGATACGCGCATTTTACCCGCCATTATGAATATGACATCAAGTAGCGAGACCCCCGTCGAAGAAGGTGGTAGTGGTTTAGCTCCTCGTCGTGAAGGGGAGACAACAGAACCGACCTTGTTTGATGTTTTACTTGATAATATCGATGAATATAAACGTATAATTGTCGGCGAAACGAATTCAGCTAATGAATTGATTAATCTTGATTCTGATGGGCGGACCATCGTTTATTCGAATGGCAAGAAAATTAGTGGTCGCCGTTACTCTCTTCTCGATTTAACTCTTTGCAAGACCATTCTCAACAAAGTGACACAACTATTAGGCGAATCGCTTGGAGATGACACATCAAGTGCCGCGATCACTAGTGTGATGGATGAATTATCGACAGGCAAATGGATGAAGAATTATAAGGAAGAATTCAATGCCTTATTCTATTGTTTAGAAGCGTTCCAAGGAAACGCGGACACCCTAAATACATTAACGAGTGGAAACATCATTCCTGAGGGTGGCACTTTGAGTGATATCGATGATAATCTCATCTCCACTCTCGCCAAAGTTTTAAAACGAATGGATGGCTCAAAACTTATCTACGCCATTCTTCTCCCCACCTTAAAATCGATGCTGACAACTGGTGATGTCGCTCAATCTTTCCAGCAAAATAACATTAATGTCGACATTATTATCGATGGTGTTGATAAAGCCGAGGCTTCATCCACAGTTGGTAAAGAATTAGCTAAAATAATCAATTCCATTAAAGATTTTGGTGTGCTTTCTGATATCTTGGCGGGTGGATATACTACTTCGGAATTAATCGCGCAATTAGGCGCCGCGAATGAATCAATTGCTCATGCTTTGGATACTGTTTATGGCTGTGCCATTATCAACCCAGTTCCAGAGGCTGGCGATGCTTATACCTTAAATGAAAACTATTTCAATATCATGACTTTTATTTTCAGTGATTCACTAAGTGTCACCGGATTATCTTTTGATCAAACTCTATTAGATGACGAAAGCATTGTTTGGGCTAATTCCACAGATGAAAATGGCAATTATTATCATGATCGATACGGGAACGCCATCTATGATGGTGAAAATGGGGCTATCGCTCATGTCATTCAAGTTCTTGGAGCGACAGGCATTATGGAAGTTATGTCGGATAATACTTATTTATCTGGCAGTGAAGTTACGACCCATCTCGCTTCTTTGGAGACGCAATATCATCTTTCGAGTATTCTCACCGCTGTGAGCAAAAGCGCTGTTTTTGCTGGCACCATGGGAACTTTCCTCGATGCTCAGTTAGAGCAAACAGGAATTCTTGACCAAGGTGTTTCATTTACAAATGTGACTGATTGGGATGAAGAAGGTGAAAAATTAGGCACTATTTTAACAACGATTGGCGAGGTACAAATTGATCTTTCTAACCTTGATTTAAATAGTATTTCTAATGTTGTTGGTCTCAACGATCTTTTACACGCTCTCGCTGATTCCTCCATTTTTGTGGAGAAAGACAACGGAGACTATCTTTTCTCGGACTGGCTCTATGTCAAAGTAAAGAGTAGCTTAAGCAGTTTCTCCGACGGAACAAATACTTATGATTTAGTCAAAGATCCCACTGTTTGGGACAGTTCATGGGGAACGCAAGATAGCGGTGGTTATACCATTGTGGAAAATGATTTCGCTCATCTAGATGAAAAAGATGATTGGTATAATGATGGTTACATCGCTTCCTTTGATACATCAATCTATGTTTCACCTTATACCAGTTATACCAACTATTGGGATAATCCAAACTTTATCGCTGACTATTCAGCGGTGATGGAGCTCGATGAAATCGGCCGTCTCACTGATATCATTTATTGGGTTAATCAAGCCGTTAATACGAGCAATCTTTTAGAATTACCCACTGAAACATTCTCCGGACTTCTCGATGCTGTTAACAGCACGACCTGTTTGCGTGTGGCGACTTATAATTTCTTTGAAATTGCAAAATCAGCCTTCACTAATAGTCTCGGCGATGCTTTCTTCGATCTCTCTCCCGCCTATACTTCTTATCTTATTTCATGCGATCAAGGGATGTATGACTATCAAGCCTCTCATTCCTTGCGACAAGGAGAAATCGATCACCTCAGTGATATCTATTCCACTTATCGATATATGGTTAACGAAGGTATTCTCGATTCTAATAATCAACTAATTCCTGATGAGATTGATGCGGAATTTTCTGCCCAAGCGCGTGAAGCCAT
>JBAYDQ010000054.1:0-4591 GCA_041668145.1 Bacilli bacterium
TTGACATATGGAAGTTATATTCAATCTGACTTAACAACTCTTGATGCTTTTTCTGAATTGCAAGCCAAAATGAGTGGCACCGAAAAAGGTGAAAACTTTATCTTAGCCACATATTTAGAAGGTAGTTATTGCTCTTGCTGGGATAATTTTGAAGCAGTTTTAAAACAATACATTTATGAAGAACACGTTATTGTCTATAAGATTAGTAATGACTTATTTAATTCCACCAACGAAACACTGCTCAATGAATGGGGAATCACTCGTATTACCAGTACCGCTCCTTCTTTAGTAATTGTGAAAAATGGTAAAGTGAAAAAAGAATTTATTGATGATAACAGCACTTTCTTTTATAAATACACCCCCTTTAAAGAAAAGATTGATGAATATGTTCTCAATCCTAATTATTACTTCGTTGATCAAAATATTTTAGATGACGCGATTGAAAACGATGAAAAAGTATTAGTTCATTATATGTGGAGTTTTTGTCCTGATTGCACTTATTGCGCCCCACAAGTACTTTGGCCTTATAGCAATAAACATGATTTTTCATTAAAAATGTACATTATCGATATCGGCACATTGACTGGTTATGATCCAACAAGTGAAACACCATTTGCTAATTTCAGTACTTCAAATGAAGAATATGTTACTTTCTTAAGAGAACATCAAATGTCTGAAACTGGCAATGAAACCTATGGTTACAGTCGAGGCTTCGTTCCCACTACTCAGTATTGGGAGAACGGAACTTTAATTGATGCTGATGTCTATTTTAACGATAGTCTTACATTGAACAATGGTGTGTGGAAGGTTACTTCGACATTCTTCACTGATGATCGAGTTACTAATCTTCATTATTTAGATGGAATCGCAACCCCTGTTTTAGAAGATTTAACTGTCGCGGAAGATGATGTCACAATTTCTAGTAGTAATAATACAGAAGGAAGTTGGAACAAAGATGCGGCTAGTGTCTACCACAATCCACTTCTTGAAGCCTTCTTAAATACCTACGCCTTATAAAAAAATAACGAGCAGAATTAACTGCTCGTTTTTCTTTAATTTTTAGAACTCACTTTTTGATAATAAGAATCAAAGCTCTTATTTAATTGTTTCGTCAGATAATGTTTTTTGTATCGCGAGACAAAAGCATATTTCACTGAAGTGGAAAGTAACTGATAAACTTCATCTTTATTTAAATTAAAGGCTTTTACCATCTCGGCCATCTCTCTAATAGCGTCGGTGTGAGAAACAGTCATATTATCACTATTTATAGTGACAGGAATACCATGACTCATAAATTGACGGAGAGGTACTTCTTGATATGTTTTAAGAGATTTAGTCTGAAGATTGCTCGTCGGACAAAATTCAAAACACACCCCGCTTTTTATGACTCGCGAAATTGTTTTTTCATCCAAAGAAAGATGAACACCATGTCCAATTCGTTTAGCTCCATTATCCAGAGCCATCATCACTTCATCACTGCCAGTCGCTTCGCCACTATGAATAGTAATATTTAAGTGATATCGTTTGGCGCGATCATAGATTTTCTTATAATAAGAACCTGGGTGTAAGGCTTCCGCTCCTGCTAAATCAACAGCCACAACTTTGTGATGAGCGAATTCTTTGGCCATTTCAATCGTTTGAAGATTTTCTTTCTCGCTCGCGTGGCGCATGCAACAAAGGATGAGGTTGGCGTCAAAACCTTTGGTCATGTGTAAGCCTTCTTTTAAGCCATCAATCGCTGCTTGAACAGCTTGACATTGGCTCATCCCGGCTTGGGTATGTAACAAAGGCGCAAAGCGAATTTCAGCGTAGATAAAGCCCATGCTCGCCAAACGAATCACTAAAGATCGAGTGACAAATGTTAAATTTTCAGGACTCTGCAAAAGTTTAAGCGGTAAATCAAAACGCCGTAAATAATCTTCTAAAGAAGGACAATCATCACTGACGTAGATGCTGTGAGGAAAATCGGGACCGAGTTGGATATTCTCTTTGCGAGCTAAAACAATAAAGTCTTCTTTCGAAAGAGAACCATCGAGATGTAAATGTAAATCAATCATATTTGCTCCTTATTTTATTCATTTTCAAATATTAATGCATGATAAGAAAAAAGATGCTCATCCACTATAACAGTATTATTTTTAACCTCTAAATAATTAGGAAATAATGTCTTAAAGATTTCAATTTGATGATCATCAGGATAGCCAGTCCCCAACACTTTATTTTCATAGTGCATGGGAATCACTAAGCGAGGATGACAGATGTCAACCAGTTTTTTAGCCTCTTGACTAGAGATAGTAAAGGTTCCATTAATTGGCACGAAAAGCACATCAACATTCATAAAAGGTTTTAAAATTGACGGATCAGAAATATCGCCAATATCTCCTAAATGAGCAAAAGATAAACGATCAAAATAAAATATTCTTCCGTAAACCATTCCTCTTTTGCAACCCTTTTCGTGATCATGAGGGAGAAGATACTCTTCATATTTAATCGTCTTATTCGTTTTAACAATATTAATATATTCTCGCGCCGCGTGATCGCGATGTTGATGTGAAATAAAAACATAGTGAGCTGTCACATTATTTGGAAAGACTAATCCTGGTACGGAGTCATCGTAAAAAGGATCAATCACGATGGAGAGATTTTCGTTTTCAATTTTGAAACATGAATGTCCGTAAGAAGTAATTTTAATCATAAACCTACATTTAACAAATTTTTGCTGACTTAACTATTGATACAAAGTATTAGTCCACCTTTATTTTAAGCAACATAACCATAAAAAACCATCATATTCTTATAATAAAAAATATCATGGCTAAATGTCTCTTTCTAAAAGAAAACGAAAAGCCATTTTAAATGTTAATCTTCGGATAATTTTGATATATCATGTTTATATGAGAAGGACAAAAATGATGAAAAAAGAAAAGAAAATCAAGCCCTACGATTCTAATAAGAAAAATGTCTTCAAAGAATTTAAGGCTTTTATTAGTCGAGGCAGTGTTCTCGATTTAGCCATTGGTGTAATTATTGGCGGAGCTTTTAACGCCATCGTCACCGCTGTCTCCAAAGTGCTGTTAAGTGTCGCCACTTGGCAAGTTCCCGGTGGTATTAACGGATTAGTCACCGTTTTACCGGCCGCTAATTCCGCTCAAGCAGGGATGGATGCCTCTATCGGCCTTGATCAATCGTTTGCCAGCTCTGATTTACAAACTTTAGCGGAATCTTTTGCGACAAAACTTTATCCCTCCGATGTCAGTGCTCAAACCATCGAAAGCGCCAAGACCACGATTCTCAATAACTATGTCCTTCATGGCACTACCTATGTCTATAAACTTTCAGCCACGATTGATTGGGGTTTAATTATCAATGCTACTATCTCCTTTTTAATTATCGCTTTGACGCTCTTTATTGTTGTGAAAGTCGCAACATCATTGCGGAAAACGCGCGATAAACAAAAAGCAAAATGGTTAGAAGAATACTATCAAAAATATCCTGAACTTCGACCTGCTCCTGTTGATCCGGGCATTCCTGAACCAACTGATCACGAGATTTTAAAAGAGATGCTCAGTGTTTTGAAGAAGCAGAATGAAACTGATACCTTAATATCGAAAAAGTAAATTCAAAGCAAAATAAAAGATTACGGATTAGCGTAATCTTTTTATTATTTAATCTTTGATTAGATCTTATCGTTTGAGCCGAGGACATCCATCACTTTATGTTTGACGATTTCATGAACATAGGCTCGTCCATCGCCAAGATATTGACGTGGATCAAAATGATCAGGATGTTCAACAAAGTGTTTACGGACGGCCGCAGTCATCGCTAAGCGAAGGTCAGAGTCGATATTAATCTTGCAAACCGCCATTTTGGCCGCTTGACGAAGCATCTCTTCGGGAATACCGATGGCATCTGGCATATTACCACCATTGGCGTTGATAATTTTTACATATTCTTGCACAACGCTTGAGGCACCATGAAGAACAATTGGAAAACCAGGAAGTTTCTCGCTGACTCTCTCCAAGATATCAAATCTTAATCTTGGTTTTTGACCAGGTTTAAATTTATACGCTCCGTGGCTTGTTCCAATTGCAATCGCTAAAGAGTCAACACCAGTGCGAGTGACAAAGTCATAAACTTCATCCGGATCAGTAAATTGAGCATCATCGCTAGAGACATTCACGGCGTCTTCAATGCCAGCTAATTTGCCTAATTCACCTTCAACAGTGACATAGGGGACATGAGCGTGAGCATATTCAACAACTTTTTTGGTCATGGCAACATTATCTTCGTAAGGTAATTTGGAACCATCGATCATCACAGAGGTGAAACCATTATCGATGCATTCTTTACATAATTCAAAGCTATCGCCATGATCAAGGTGCAAAACGATGGGGATATCCGTATCTTCAATGGCAGCTTGCACTAAATGAGTGAGATAGCATGGTTTGGCGTATTTTCTCGCTCCCGCTGAAACTTGGAGAATAACCGGTGACTGGCATTCTTTGCAGGCTTCAGTAATGCCTTGAACAACTTCCATGTCACTGACATTGAAAGCGCCGATGGCATAGCCACCTTCATAGGCTTTTTTAAA
>JBAYDQ010000055.1:0-4493 GCA_041668145.1 Bacilli bacterium
ACTCTATCCAGCTGAGTTACAGGCGCAATTTCATAAAGATTTTATTTCTTTAAAAAATTGCTGATATCTTGGTAGACTTCAACACGATTTTTTTCATTTAAAATCTCATGCCTCATGTGAGAATAGATATGAGCAGTGATGTTATGAACACCAACAGCGCAATACATTTTTTGCAATGCCATCGTCGATTTAGTGTAATTAGTGACTGGATCTTCTTCGCCGGAAATAATAAATAATTGAATATCTTTATTTATTTGTTTAAGATCTTTCTTTTTGTAGAGTGTTTTCATGCCCTTAAGAAATTCGAGGCAAAAGCCATTATTGGGTCCAAATCCACAAAGTGGATCAGCAATATATTTAGTTACATTTTCATGATTGTAGGAAAGCCAATCATAACTTGTTTTAGGATTAACAATCTTTTTATTGAAGTTTCCAAACATCAAAGAGTTTAAAAATTTGGCTTTCACATTACGATTTTTATTATTGACGATTATCTTGGCCAAGCAATAGCCGACTCCGACAGCAGGATTTTTACTTCCCGAACCGCATAGAACAACTTTTTTGACATGATGGGGATAACGCTGAATATAAGATTGAGCCATAAATGAACCCATGCTATGCGCAAAGATAAAGGTTGGCACGCCACTCTTCTCCAGTTGAGTGACGACACTATCTTCTAAATCAACTTGCTTTTTGAATCCATCAAGGGGCCAAATACCCACATTAGACATATCAGGAAGAACGTTTTCACCTTGTCCAAATGTATCAAGGCAATAGACACTAAAACCTTCACCATTAAGGAAAATGGCGAATTCATCATAACGTTGAGCGTATTCTTCCATACCCTCCATGATTAAGACATTAGCCATGGGTTTTTCAATTTCCCATGCCAAACCAAAATAATGTTGACCATTAAGCTCTAGTTCATAACGTTTTTTCATTTGTCCACCTACTTATCATATCCATTTGGATTATTTCTCTGCCAGTTCCAAGAATCACGGCAGGCGTCACTTATATTATAGATGGTTTTATAGCCCATCTCTTCAAAAGCTTTTGTGCAATCAGCATAATTCTCATCAACATCACCAGGACGTCGCGGACAAATTTGATATTTGATAGAAACGTGATTGGCGTTTTCAAAAGCGTGAACAAGTTCTAAAACACTGGTGCCACGACCAGTTCCAAGATTATAGATTACGAGTCCTGGCTTAGTAGTTAGTTTTTTCAAAGCAAAGAAATGACCTCGCGCTAAATCGACAACATGAATGTAATCGCGAACGCCCGTTCCATCACAAGTCTTATAATCATTGCCATAGACATTAAGAAATGGGCGCTTGCCAATCGCTACTTGCGTGATATACGGCATCAAATTATTCGGAATGCCATGAGGATCTTCACCAATTAATCCTGATGGATGAGCGCCAATAGGATTGAAATAACGCAAGATGGCGATATTCGCTTCAGGATGTTCTTTCGCATAATTGACTAAAAGAAACTCAATATCTAATTTAGTTTGCCCATAAGGATTGGTGCAACCTCCAATTTTGTCACTTTCTTTTAAAGGAACACGTTCAGGAACGCCATAGACAGTGGCGCTAGAAGAAAAGACAAAATTGTGAACATTAAATTCCGCCATCAAATTGAGAAGAACACGGCTACTTCCGACATTATTAGAAAAATATAATTCTGGTTTTTGAACTGATTCAGCTACGCTTTTTAATCCCGCAAAATGAATGATATCAGTAATATTTTCTTTTTCAAAAACACGACGCATCATCTCTTCATTTTGCACATCGACTTCATAGAAGGTGGGCTTTTTGCCAGTTATCTGGTAAATGCGGTTGAGAACTTCAGGCTTGGAATTTAAAAAGTTATCAACGATCACCACTTCGTATCCTTTATTTAATAGCTCAACGACGGTGTGGGAACCAATATAGCCAGTTCCACCGGTAACTAAAATCGCCATCTTATCTTCTCCTTAATTCTTCAACTACGTATTTATTAGCTAAAGCTGGATTAACTTTACCCTGGGTTTTTTTCATAATTTGTCCAACGAGAAAACCGACCGCTCGATCTTTGCCATTTTGATAATCAATGATAGCTTGCGGATGGGCGTTGATAATTTCTTTGACCAAATTAAGAATTTCTTCTTCGTTATTAATCAATGAAATTCCAATTGATTTTTTAATAGTTTCAGGATCTTCTTTTGTTTGATACATCTTGTCAAAAATATCACGAGCTTGTTTGTTAGAAATATCGCCCTTTTCAATCATTAAAACAAGCTTCCCTAAATTAATCGGGAGAATCGGAAATTCGGAAATAGAGATAAGTTCTTTATTGAGAATGGATTGAACATCAACAATTAACCAGTTAGCTAATAGCTTAGCATTAGCTCCCGTTTTGATAGCTTCATCAAAGTAACAGCTAATTTCCTTATTGGCAATCAGTATATTGCTATCGTATTCATTGAGGCCAAGTTCCTCATAACGACGCAATTTCGATTCGGCTAGTTCAGGAGAAGTTTCAATAGCGTCTTTAATAAATTCATCGCTTAGTTTAATGGGAGTGATATTGGGTTCTGTAAAGTATTTATAATCAACCGCATCAGTTTTTAATCGCATTAGAACAGTTTGTTTTGAGCCTTCGTCGAAACGACGTGTTTCCTGTGTTACCGAACCACCACTAAGAAGGATTTGTTCCTGTCTTTTTACTTCAAAATCAATGGCTTTTTCGATATTAGCAAAACTATTTAAATTTTTGATTTCAACTTTTGTTCCTAGTTTCTCACTTCCAAATGGACGAATTGAAACATTGACATCACAACGCAAAGAACCTTCTTCCATCTTGCCATTACTGACATCAAGAAAAGAGACAATTGAACGAATTTTTTCAGCGTATTTCATCGCTTCTTCACCGCTTCGTAAATCAGGGCGAGAAACGATTTCAACTAGAGGAATACCGGCCCGATTATAATCGAGTAGGGTGCAATCCCATGAATGGAGTTGCTTGCAAGTATCTTCTTCCATGTGAAGTCTTTCAATACTAATCGTTTTTTTGCCACGGCTTGTTTCAATTTCTAGGGTTCCGTTTGAGCCAATGGGTCGTCTCTGTTGAGTAATTTGATATCCCTTAGGCAAATCACTATAAAAATAGTTTTTACGATCAAACCACAATTCGTGATCGATACTCATATGGAGAGCATGAGAGATGCGAATCGCGTTAATGACGGCTTGTTTATTGACGACAGGCATCGTGCCAGGAAAGCCAAGATCAAGAGGAACAGTCTGACTGTTAGGAAGTTCGCCATAAGTGACAGGAGCATTTGAAAACATCTTACTTTTCGTTTTCATCTCGACATGGATTTCAAGTCCGATAACTGCTTCAAAATTCATCTTATTTGTCCTCCGGAGCCACTAAGTTTTTTAGATTGATAAGGCTTTCTATTGCTGTTGCAATTGAATACATTTCTACTTCTTCAAATTTGCGGCACATAATATTAGCTCCATAAGGAAGATGGTTCTCAAAACCAAGAGGTATCACTATTGATGGGAGACCGGCGAAATTACCCAGCGCTAAATGATTGTCAGAAATTAGATATTCATTCGAAAGTTTATCGCTGACTCTTCCGTCAAATAATGGAGCGGTAGTCGGAGAAGCTGGTAAATAAATAGCGTCATATTTGGTCAATATATTATTGACAGCGTTAACAATTACTCGGCGGCATTTCTGGGCCCTTAAGAATATTTCATCTTGATTTTCTTTAAAAAGAGAATAACTTCCAATCACAAAACGTCTTTTTATCATTTCACAAAAGCCTTTTGTCCGAGCTTTGGTCATAACTTCTTCATAATCTTTTCCCTCTGAACGAGGTCCGAACTTTATTCCATCTAAATTAGCATTATTGCTCGTGGCTTCTGAACAAGAAATAACAATATAAGTAGGATATATTGCCTTGCAGAGATTGACATCCATTGAAACAAATTCAACGCTGGCACCACAAGACTTTATGTCTTCAACTGAGTGGTTAAAAGCAGAAAGGATATTCTTATTAGTAATGGAATCGTATATCTCCTTGATAACCGCAATTTTTTTGCCTTTGATATTGTCATTAATCGATTTTAAATAAGAAGGAACGTTTTCCGTAGAGGAAGAACTATCCTTTTCGTCTCGTCCCGCTAAAGCTTGAAGGACAATAGCCGAATCTTGGACATTACGAGTAAAGAAAGCGACATGATCAAGGGAAGGAGCAAAAGGAAATAGCCCAAAACGAGAGATGCGTCCCCATGTTGGTTTAGTGCCGACAAGACCAGCATAACTGGCTGGTTTTCTGACGCTATCGCCAGTATCCGATCCAATAGAAAACGGAACAATTCCCGAGGCTACAGAAGCAGCTGATCCGCAAGAAGAACCCCCGATCATATGTTGATGCTGAGAATCCCAAGGATTATAAGTTTTTCCTTTTCGACCCGTTGTTCCTGTTCCACCCATCGCCA
>JBAYDQ010000056.1:0-4479 GCA_041668145.1 Bacilli bacterium
ATACAAACAAATCACTCTACTTGTCGCTCTTGCTTTAACATCTGGAGTCGCCTCATTGGCTTCTCTCAATCACTTTTCTTCTTTCGAAAGTGCTACTGCCTTAAATCCTGCCGATGGCGCTTCCTATTACGCCACAAATGCCAATGATATGTATTATTCCGGCATTGATGAATCACTAGAAGGAGAGAACCTGATGGTTGCTCTATCTACATTGACAACAACTGGGTTTGTTTCTTATGCATATTCTTCTTTGCCGAGCATTTATAAATATAGTGATCTTTCATTAACGGACAGCAGCAAAATGGTAATGGTCTATACTGGCACAGAAGTGTCCTTTTCTTCCGGGGGTATGCCAGGAAGCACAAATAAAGAGCATGTCTGGCCGGCCTCATGGTATGGCAATGGAACTAGAACTGAGAGTGCTGGTTCGCCTGGCGCTGATGCACACAATGTTTGGCCATCTGCCAGCGATTTAAATAGTAAACGTGGCTCATGCGCTTTCGATGAATTAGATTTTTCTACATCTTATAAAGCCTATGAATTTAATCGAACCGATTGGAGTTATGGAACGGAAGGAGATAATGATTCTTTCGTTTGGTCTACCGCTTTTAATTATTCAAATGGCCAAGCCGATGATGCTTTATATCCCGCTGAGGGTCATCGCGGAGCGATTGCACGTATTCTAATGTATGTCGCAACAAGATATCGTAATGATACAAGATTTCCAGTTATGCTTCACGATCAAGCTGTCACGTTAAATACAGGCCGTATTGGCAAGCTATCCACCTTGTTAAAATGGCATTTTATGGAGCCACCCACTGAATGGGAAATCAGAAGAAATAATGAAGTGGCAACAAGATGGCATCATAACCGAAATCCTTTTGTTGATCACCCTGAGTATGCTTCCAAAATCTTCTATACTTTGCCTGAACCAGGCTACAGCGCTCCAACCGCAGCTGTAAAAACTGCTATTGAAACATATGGAGACTTCAACCAAGGTATCATTCTTGAACACAGCGCTTTAACTTTAAATGAGGGCCAAAGCACCAAAATAAATGTAACAAACAATCCAAATAGTGAATCAATTACTTGGTCAAGCGACAACACAAGTGTTGCCGATGTCGATAGCCAAGGAAATGTTTCGGCTAAAACTGTTGGAACTGCCACTATAACAGCGCAAGGAACGGAAACAAGCGCTACTTGCGTTGTTACTGTCATAGATCCTAATGCCATTGTCCCAATAACAAGTTTAACTGTCAGCCCAACAACCAAATCATTACAGGTTGGAGAAGAAATTAACATTGTTCCAACTATTGTCCCAACCAATGCCACAAATAAAGTCCTGAATTGGACTTCATCTAATACAGGAGTTGGGGTTGTTAGCTCTAATGGTCATGTCATAGGGGTTGGAGAAGGAACGACAACTATCACCGCTTCTGCCACGGATAGCAGTGGGCTCAGTGCTACATGCTCAGTGACTGTCACTCCACTAACTAGTGGGGTTGGTGGATGGAATATTGTCACTGATGCTTCTTCTTTGGCTGTCGGGGATAAATTAGTCATGGCCTCAGCCGAAAAAGGTTTCACAGCTGGAGATGTGTCTGGTACCTATATGACTAATTTCGCTTCAGCATTTAGTGAAGACAAGGCTAGTATCACTACTTTGCACGCTAGTACAGTAGAACTAACCCTAGGGGGCTCTTCTGGAGCGTGGACGCTGTCCAATAATTCCAATCAATTGCTCGGAGCTACTGCAGTTAGAAGTGTAACTTGGGGTAATGGGACAACCACATGGTCCATTTCTGTTTCTAGCTCAAATGCCACAATTCAAAACACTAATTCAACTTATGGAAGATTCCTTTACAATGTAATCTCGCCTCGTTTCACAACATATACTTCAGCTACAAGTTCAAGCATGCTTCTTCCACAGTTATATCGCTTCACAGATGAAGGAGCAGATGAAATAAAACAAGAAGCCTATGATTTTGTTTCGACATTCATGAACACTACCGCTTCTGAATGCGCTGCTTTAGATGTGAAGAATTCCACCTGGACATCATTAATTAGTAATTATCAAAGTATTTCGCAAAATGCTAAAAATTATATATATGAAAATTCTGAGAGCGATGTTTTGATTAGTTCAATGATCGAACGTTACTTGATTATCATTAGCAATTATGGTTATGAAAACTTTCTGCAAGATTCTACTGGTAATCCTTTCCTCAGCCCTTTCTATGAAGACGGAAGTTTTGGATTGCTTAACCAAGAAATCAATATTGCCACTGCTGTTATTGTTATGACAGCGATTGTTGGCATTTCAATCTTTGGAATTGTTTTCTATAGAAAACGCCATATATCACATCATTAATTAAATGACAAATACACTGCTGATTTATTGGTTGTTTTTCTTTTGCACAAATTAAAGAGCAGGGCCCATAGTGATAGTCATTTTCCATGTGCATTATTTTAATTAAATCGGCATCGCCTACTGGTTGGTAATTGAACAAACAATTTTTATAAGGATGGGAAAGCAAAGTTGATTTTTTATCTTTAAAATAATCTTAATGTTTTTTACTTTAATATGCAGTTTATTGCACTTTATATATGCTTAATTGGTTTAATGTGCATTTAGTTGCGTTTTATATTTTGATTGTTTAGAATACAAGAAGGAGGTAGTTATGATTACAAATTTAACAACAATAAGCGAGGCCCAAAAGAAAATTGGGTTAAGAGTCCAAGCCAAAAGAGTCAGCTTATCTTTAACTCAAAAGGATTTAGCAAATGAATCTGGATTATCTCTCCGTAGTATTGTCAACATTGAAAAGGGAAAAGAAGCCAATTTTTCCTCAATTTTGCGAGTATTATTGGCATTTAATTTATTAAATAATGTTGAATATTTATTGCCAAGTGAACTACCATCCCCTCTTTTAATTAATGAAGATAAAAAATTTCCTCAACGTGTTTCTAAAAAACTAAAGAAAAAGAATGAATGGGAGTGGAAAGAATAGTATGGCAAAAGCTTTTGTTAATCTTTGGGGGAGAAATATTGGGGTTGTCTATCAAGAAAGCGTTGATTCCCCTTGCATTTTTCAGTACACCCCAGAGTTTGTTAGCAGTCAGATTGAAGTATCGCCTCTCATGATGCCTCTTAGTTATACTCCTTATTCCTTTCCTATGCTTAATAAGGAGTCCTTTTCGCTGCTTCCTGGCTTATTGGCTGACTCACTTCCCGATCGCTTTGGCAATGCAATGATAGATGCTTATTTGCAATCGAAGAATTCTGGAGAAAATTTCTTCACTGCCATCGAAAAATTATGTTACATGGGAACTCGAGGAATGGGTGCTTTAGAATACGAGCCCACCATAGATGATAATACGCAATCACATAATCATGTCGATATTGATAACCTAGTTAATTTAGCTAATGACGTGCTCAATAAAAAGAAAAAAATAAGAGGTAGTTTATCAGATATCATCAATGTTGGAACCAGTGCGGGAGGAGCGAGAGCAAAAGCCATTGTTGCTTTCAATGAAAAAACCAACGAGTTTCGTTCTGGCCAATTTGAAAACAATCAAGACTACACCTATTGGATTATCAAACTGGATGGGGTTAACAAGAATTTGGAGCAATATAATCAAGCAAAAGATTTTACGAGAATTGAATATGCTTATTCTCTCATGGCTAAGGAATCTGGAATTGAAATGTCAGAATGCCGACTTTATCCATTAGGTGATAGATACCATTTCATGACTAAAAGATTTGACCGCTATGTGGATAAAAATAATAAGGTTCAGAAATATCATATGCAATCCCTTGCTGCTCTTTATCACCTTGACTACAACAGCCCTTTTACTTTTAGTTATGAAATGACTGCGCAAGTCATGCGTTTATTAAAGCTTACGCAAAAAGAGATAGAGCAATTCTATCGACGAATGATTTTTAATGTCTTGGCCATTAATAAAGATGACCATGTAAAAAATATCTCTTTTTTAATGGATAAGACAGGCAAATGGAGGCTGTCACCAATGTATGATGCGACTTACGCCTACGAAAAAGATCATCAGTGGATCAGTCATCATCAAATGTTAATCAATGGTAAAAAGATGATTTTAATCTTGATGATTTGCTAGCGACAGCGGACAAAATGAATATTCAAAAAACCAAGGCTAAAAAAATAATTCATGAAGTGACGCTGGCGGTTAATAAATTTCCGATCTTTGCAAAGAAAGTTCAGCTCTCTGAGAAGACTGTCAAAGCAATCACAGCAGAGATAAACAATGTCCGTGCGATGTTAGAACAAGACTCTAAAAACATATAAAATCAAGAGTAAAGTAGGCCACATTATTTTAGCCCAAGATATTTTATTATTTTTATTCATCAAAATTAATCTGTGTATTCGTGCTAGTAAGCGCGATGGTATTGCCTTCGATATCAAAGATATCATTTTGAGAGAAGGTCAAATCCATTCCATCATATCG
>JBAYDQ010000057.1:0-4475 GCA_041668145.1 Bacilli bacterium
AGCGGGATTTCATTTCACGGACGAGATATTTCAAAAAATTCATGAAAAAGGTATTGAGGTTATCGATATCACGCTTCACATTGGATTAGGGACCTTTCGGCCAGTCAAAGTCAACGATACGAAAGATCATATTATGCATAGTGAAGTTTATGAAATAAGTGAAGAATCCGCTCGGCTGTTAAATGAAGCAAAGCAAGAGAATCGTCGTATTATCGCCATTGGCACAACAAGCGTTAGAACTTTGGAAGCTAATTATACAAAGTACGGAATGTTCAAACCTACAAAAGAGGCAACAAATATTTTTATTCAACCAGGGTATGAGTTCAAAGTAGTGAAAGGATTAATCACTAATTTTCATCTTCCTAAATCAACGCTAATCATGTTAGTTTCCGCTTTTATGGATCGTGAGTTTACATTAGAAATATATCGTCACGCTGTTGATGCGAGGTATCGTTTCTTTTCCTTTGGAGACGCCATGTTCATTTATGGAAAAAAATAAAAACTATCAAAAAATCTTTAAAAACACGCTTTTAGAGTTGGACAAAACCCATAAGCCAACGCTTTTATTGCATGTTTGTTGTGGTCCGTGTTTTACGATCCCTTTTGAAGAGTTAAAAGACTATTTCGATATGACGGTTATGTTCAATAATTCGAACATTTATCCTCGTCAAGAACATGATCGGCGCCTCGCCGAATTAAAGCGTTATATCAGCGAGGTTTGTCCTGGCATAAAGGTAATCGAAATCGCATATGATAATTTAACCTATAATCAAGATTTAATTCCTTTTGCAGATCAAGCGGAAGGACACGAAAGATGCCGTGTTTGTTTTCGCAAAAGACTATCTTATGGTTTTGATTATGCCGAGCAACATAACTTTGATTATTGCGGAACCGTCATGACGATTTCACGATATAAAAACGCTCAAGATCTCAATTCTATCGGTGAGGAATTGGCTAAGAAACACCTTCACACAAAATGGCTTTATGCTGACTTTAAAAAAGACAACGGATATGAAAAATCTTTGCTCTTGATTAAAGAACATCAGATGTATTTTCAAGAATATTGTGGTTGTCTTTTCTCTTACCAAAAATACTTGGAAAAGAAGATCAAAAATACTTAGAAAATTGAAAAAATAGATCACAAAAATCGGGTATTTACTGCTCTGAAAGTGATATTTTTTTCTTTTTTTGTCAATTTTTAGAGTGTTTTAATGACTTTTTTATCGATGAAAAAATTCGTTTTCTTAATTTATTAAAAGATATTGACACGCTCGCATACATAGGAGTATCATTTGGAAGGTTGACTGCTCGCGTTGATGTGCGAGGTTGCTGATACACCCACAGGCGTTGTCATGAAGGTGGTATCAGGTAATTCGTGCAGAGAGAGTAAAAGTCATAGCCTGAAAAGTGATATAGGAGGAAATTTCATGGCAAAAGTTACCAAGATCAGGGTTCGCTTAAAAGCTTACGATCACGCTAATCTCGATGTGAGTGCTAGCAAGATTGTTGAAGCGGCGAAAAACACTGGGGCGACTGTTGTGGGTCCCATTCCGCTCCCGACGGAAAAACAAGTTTATACGATTTTGCGAGCTGTTCACAAATACAAGGATTCTCGTGAACAATTCGAAATCAGAACACACAAGCGTATTATCGATATTACAAATCCCAAGAAAGAGACAATCGATGCATTAAAAAATCTCGATTTACCATCTGGAGTTGATATCGAAATCAAATTATAAGGAGGTAAGACAAAATGAAAGCTATTTTAGGTCGTAAAATGGGCATGACTGAAGTCTTCGCTGAAGATGGAACCATGTACCCTGTTACTGTCGTTGAAGTCTTACCAAACATTGTCACTCAAGTCAAAACTCTTGAGAAAGATGGCTATGCCGCTGTGCAAATTGGGTATGAAGAGAAAAAAGCTTCACGCGCCAACAAATGCGAATTAGGTATTGCTAAAAAGGCCGAAACTATTCCCCATCAAATCTCCGCTGAATTAAAAGGCGATGAAATGAATGGTTATAAAGTCGGCGATGCCATTTCTGTTGGTCTGTTCAAAAAAGGTGATGTCGTCGATGTCATTGGAACAGGAAAGGGTCATGGTTTCTCAGGCACAGTCAAACGTTGGCACTCTGTCATTGGTCCAAAGGGTCATGGTTCTGGTTATCACCGTGGGCAAGGCTCTTTTGCTAATAATGGTCGTTACAATCATGGCGTTATGCCTGGTAAGCATATGTCTGGACATTATGGCAACGAATCAGCCACATTGTTGAATTTGTATGTCGTGGATGTGAATGCCGAAAAGAATTACATCTTGATTAAAGGTGGAATTCCTGGGGCAAAGAAATCCATCGTCACCATTCGCAGCGCGGTTAAAGTCGTTAAAAATCCCAGAGTTATTAAAGATTTAATTGATCGCACACCTGTTGAGGTTGCTCCAGTGAAAGAGACTCCTGTTGAGGAAGCTCCTGTCGCTGAAGAAGCCAAAGCAGAATAAGAACGGAAGGAGAACTAGAAAATGGCAGAAAAGAAATCAATTAGCGTCAAAGTCTATGATATGACTGGCGCCGAAGTTTCCAAAATTGCGTTAGATGCTAGCGTCTTCGGAATCGAACCACACCAACAAGCGTTATTCGATGCCGTTCAAGTTGACCAAGCAAACTCTCGTCAAGCAACCGCGAAGACTAAAGTGAGACACGAAGTCAGAGGCGGTGGCAAAAAACCATGGAGACAAAAAGGAACCGGTCGAGCTCGTGCTGGTTCAAGTCGCTCCCCAATTTGGGTTGGCGGTGGAACGGTCTTTGGACCAGTGGGAAATCAAAATTACAAGATTTCTCAAAATAAAAAAGAACACAGCTTAGCCCTTAAGAGTGCTCTCTCATTAAAAGTGAAAGATGGCTTAATGGTGGTTGATGATATCAAATTTAAAGATCCTAAAACCAAAGCTTTCGTCGCCTTCCTTGATGCGTTGAAAGTGGAATCAAAAGCTTTAGTGGTCGTTAAAACAATTGATCTCGATATCTTCCAAGCATCCCGAAATGTCGGGTATGCCCGAGTTGTGACTGCGGACAATGTCAGCGTGACCGATTTGTTAAATGTTAACTATCTCGTCATCAGCAAAGAAGCAGTGAAAGAAGTAGAGGAGGCATTAAAGTAATATGGCAGCTAAAAAGAAAGCTGAAGCAAAAGCTTCCGCAAACTTCCAAAAAGCCACTGAAAAAGACTTTGTCGTCATTCTCAAACCTGTCGTGACAGAGAAGAGTATGGCGCTTATGCAAGATCAAAACAAAGTCACAGTGAAAGTCCTTGCCTCGGCCAACAAGACCGACATCAAACTAGCATTTCAAAGACTATTTAAAGTTAAAGTAGTCGATGTCAAAGTTAGCAATGTGAGAAGCAAGACGACAACTAGAGGAACCCGCTATACCGGAGCTATCTCTGGTTATAAGAAGGCCGTGGTCACTATCGCTGAAGGCGAAGCCCTCGACCTCTTCAAGGAATAACTAAAAGTTAGTTCCAAATTATAGGAGGAAGACACAAATGTCTATTAGAACTTACAAACCTACGAGCGCAAGCCGTAGAAACATGACAAACTCGACATTTGGTGATATCACAACAAAAACTCCTGAGAAAAGTTTATTAGTTACATTGACCAAGTCTGGAGGCCGAAATAATCAAGGTGTGATTACTTGCCGCCACATTGGTGGAGGTCATAAACGCAAATATCGCGTGATTGACTTCAAGCGTAATAAAGACAACATCCCAGCGGTTGTGAAAACCATCGAGTATGATCCAAACCGCAATGCAAATATCTGCTTAGTCACCTATCTTGATGGTGAAAAACGATATATTCTTGCACCAAAAGATATCAAGATTGGCTACAAAGTCATCTCGGGTGAAGCCGTTGATATCATGCCTGGCAATGCGATGTGCCTCAAGAATATTCCTGAAGGTACATTCGTTCATAACGTCGAACTCGAACCCGGAAAAGGTGGCCAATTATGCCGCGCTGCTGGCGTCTCGGCCCAGGTCCTTGGCTCAGAAGGAAAATATGTTATGCTTCGTCTCGCTTCTGGTGAGATGAGAAAAGTCCTCAATAACTGCCGCGCCACCGTTGGCTCCGTCGGTAATGAAGACTGGAACCTCATCAATAACGGCAAAGCCGGTAAAACCAGATGGCTCGGCGTTCGACCCACAGTGAGAGGTTCCGCGATGAACCCCTGCGATCACCCCCATGGTGGTGGTGAAGGCAAGTGTCCTGTTGGTCGTGATGCGCCACGTACACCGTGGGGCAAACGCGCTCTAGGCGTGAAGACTAGAGATGCGAAAAAATCATCCGGCAAATTAATCGTCCGTCGCCGGAATGGTAAGTAAAGGAGGAAATGAATTATGGCAAGAAGTTTGAAAAAAGGTGCCTTCGTTGATGAATCATTGATGAAAAAAGTCGAAAGATTAAACGCCGCGAACAAAAAAGA
>JBAYDQ010000058.1:0-4466 GCA_041668145.1 Bacilli bacterium
GATGGTCTTGGACCGATCTTTGCGAGCGTTCGACGCGATGTTAATGGTGAACCACTCAATCCGGTTTCTCGTGTTTATCCTCGTAACTATATTCAAACTGGCATTTCTTCTATTGATGGTTTAGCCACTTTGATCCGCGGACAAAAACTACCAATTTTTACGGGCACAGGTCTCGCCCACAATCAATTAGCGGTTCAAATTGTTAAACAAGCGAAAATTGCTGATCAACAAAATGAAAAATTTTGTATCGTTTTCGCTGCGATGGGCGTCAAACACGATGTCGCTCAATATTTCCAACAAGCTTTTGAAGACGCTCATGTCTTAGATCGTGTCGTCATGTTTAGAAATTTGGCCAATGATCCGATTATTGAACGTTTATTAACTCCTCGTTGCGCTTTAACCGCCGCGGAATATCTCGCTTTTGAAAAAGACTATAATGTTCTTGTTATTTTGACAGATATGACGGCATATTGTGAAGCGCTTCGTGAATTCTCTAGTTCGAAAGGCGAAATTCCGGGTCGTAAAGGTTTCCCTGGCTATCTTTATAGTGAATTAGCTAGTTTATATGAAAGAGCCGGAATGGCCCATGGTAAGAAAGGTTCGGTCACGCAAATTCCGATTCTGACGATGCCTAATGATGATATCACTCATCCTGTTCCTGATTTAACGGGTTATATCACCGAAGGACAAATTGTTTTAGACCGTGAATTATCCCAAAAGAGTATTTATCCACCGGTGGCGGTTTTACCTTCTCTTTCTCGTTTGATGAAAGATGGCATCGGCGCTAAATATACACGTGAAGACCATCAAGCGATGGCGGATCAGCTCTTTGCTAGCTATGCTAAAGTCCAAGAAATTCGTTCTTTAGCCGCTGTTATCGGTGAAGACGAACTCAATGAAACTGATCAACGTTATCTTTTGTTCGGCCGTTTATTTGAACAACATTTTTTGAATCAAGGTGAAGAAAATCGCGACATCAAAACAACCCTTAATTTAGGATGGAATCTCATTAGTGTTTTGCCAGTCAGCGAATTATCGCGACTCGATGATAAATACATTCAAGGTTTTTATCATCCTGAACAGGCGAATGAAATGTTTGATTTGCATATCAATAATCCCGTCAACAAAGTGATGGGGAAGGATGAAAAATAATTAATCGTGGAAACGAATGTTATCCCTACAAAAGGTAATTTGATTGCTCTCAAGAAATCGCAAAGTTTAGCGATTGTCGGTCAATCATTAATGGAACGGAAAAAGAATATTCTCGTCCGCGAAATGCTTTTATTATTACCAAAAGTGGTGGAGATTCGCGATCAGATTAGTTCAACCTATGCAAAAGCCTATCTTTCTTTGCAAGAAGCTAATATTACTCTTGGCATTATTGAAGACATTGCTCGTTCCATTCCGATTGATGAGAATCTTCATATTTCTTATCGCAATGTGATGGGTATTGATTTGCCAATTGTGACTCATGATCCTCTTCCATTTCGCTTAACATATGGTTTGGAATCAACCAATTCTAAATTTGATATCGCTTATCAAATGTTTCAAAAAGCCCGTGATTTAACGGTTAAATTAGCGGAAATTGATAATGCTGTCTATTCTTTAGCCAACGCAATCCGCCGCAGTCAGAAACGCGCTAACGCCTTGAAAAATGTCGTTTTGCCAAGCCTTAATAAAAATATTAAATATATTAGCGATGTCTTAGAAGAACGAGATCGCGAAGAATTTGTCCGCATGAAAGTCATTAAGGCGGAAAAGCTTAATGAAGAACAACGATAAAACTCCGGCAAAAAAGATTTCTCCTTGGAAGATTGTTTGGCGTTCTATCTACGGCACAATCATCGCTTTTTTTATTTTTCTTATTCTTCTTGTCGCTGTCGTGCCTCATGGTTTAATTCAAGTTTTTGGGGTGGGTTTTTATCGAGTCGGAAGCGATTCGATGGAACCAGAAATATGCGTCAACGATTACATTATCGCTAAGCGACCTAATGTTAATACATTAACGGATGGCGATATTATTATTTTTGAAACAAATGCCCAATTAACTGGAGCTCCCATCACCCAAAAAATTGTGGTGATCCATTACTTTGGTTACATCGATAGCGAAGGTCATGTTTTGACCTATCGTGAAGCGAACAAGGATCTTCCGAGTGATGATAATGCCAAATATGATGTTTGGGGCACTGAATCAACTCCTTATTATGTTACCGCTGACAATATTAAAGGTGTTTATACCGGAATTATTCGGAGCGCTGATTTTATCGATGGATGTCAAAATGTGTTTACCTCTCCGTGGTTTTATGGGACGGGAATCGTTCTTTTAGCAGCGGGCGGAACAGTTATCTATTTTGTCTATAAAAAGAAGAAAAACAAGAAAGAAAAAGAGCATCATTAACACTATCATTCATATGCAAGAGTGAAAAAGACATTCAATTTTCTTGTCCGATGTTATATAATTTTCCCTGGTTGTCACCGCTTGATGATGTCAAAATCATTCATTAGCGAAGGGGCTCTCATGGATTTTTTTAAGAAATTAATTGAAATACTAACTTTAAAAATGGACGAACCAGGCAATTATGGCTGGTTTCATCTTTTATTTATCGGTCTTCTTATCATCGCCTGTTTAGGTGTTATTTTTCTCGCTAACCATCATCATCACGAAAAAACTTTGAAACTTGTTTTATTGATTTGTGGATCGATAATGATTATCTTTGAAATCTATAAGCAATTAGTTTTTACTTTTCGTTTGAATGGCAATCAATTGATAGTGGATTATCAATGGTATGCTTTTCCTTTCCAACTATGTTCCACACCGATGTATATCATGATTATCGCTGGGCTGTGGAAACCCGGAAAAGCTCGTGATGCGTTGCTGGGATATTTAGCTCTCTTCGGTCTTTTTGGTGGTCTATGCGTTTATGTTTTTCCTAATGATGTCTTTGTCTCTGAAATTGGCATTGATATTCAAACGATGATTCATCATGGACTTCAAATCGTCGTGGGTGTCTTTCTTTTAGCTTATTATCGCCGATCATATAATCGTTCCTTTTGGCTAGGAAGTTTTGCTATTTTCGCTATCGTCTTTTCAATCGCTTTAACTCTTGATTTTGTCGTTCCTTATTTTATTAACGAAACTTTCAATATGTTTTATATCAGTCAGCAATATGGCTGCACACTCCCCGTTTTAAGCGCTATTTATCCCGCGGTTCCTTATGTTGTTTTTCTCTTCATTTATGGCTTGGGCTTTTGTTTAGCGGCTTCAGTCGTTTACTGGCTGAGTTTTAGCATTAATTTACTATGCAAAAAGATTTATCAAGACTGTTTGAAATTACAAGTCAATCATTGATTATGAAAACGGAACCTTGCTATTTTAAAATTATTTTTCTCATTTTTTTAATTCTTCAAACCATTCTTTTTATCTCTATTCTTTTTGTTCCTCATCTTCCGCTGATCAATGTTTTTGAATATACATCTATTATCTTATCGCTGATTTTTTCCCTTTTTGTTTTTCTAAAAAAGAAGAATATTTTCACTCTTTTAATTTTTATCGCTCTCATTTTCACGGCCGTTGCCGATACTTTTCTGGTCTTCTTAAATTCTTCTTTGAATGAGACAACCCAAACGATCGCCATGATCTCTTTCAGCTTATGTCAATTGACTTATTTCCTTGTGATATGGAAAGTAACCACAAGCCAAAGAGAACGTTTCATCAATCTTGTAATTAGAACTATTTTCTTTCTAGCTTTGGAAGTCACCGCTATTTGTATTTTAGGTTCTTCCTACAATTTTCTCATTTTTGTTTCTCTCTTCTACTTCTCGCAGTTAGTGACCAATATTATCTTTGCTTTTATTCATATTAAAATGAATCCTTTCTTAGCGATTGGACTTCTCCTCTTTATTGGGTGTGACATTTTTATTGGTTTATCCACTTTATGCGATATTCTCGCTCTTAGTCAAACACATTTTCTTTACATCTTTGCTCATTTACCTTTTAACTTTGCATGGTTCTTCTATTTGCCATCGCAAGTTTTATTATCCAGTAGTGGACTTTTCTTCAAAAGGAAACTTCTTATCAGTAAAAATAGTTTATAGTAATAAATGATGCGCTTGTAGCTCAGTTGGATAGAGTGCAACCCTCCGAAGGTTGAGGTCATGGGTTCGACTCCCATCAAGCGCGCCATGATTAATTAAATTATGAATAAAGAATGGTCGAACACTCAAAAAGAAGCAATGATTCTCATCAATAAGAGAAGTACTTTTGAAAGTGGAATAAAAAAATTGATTTGGTTAAGAACAGTTCTATTTAATCAGTGGATAAATTCAATGAAAGATATTGCTAAAGAAGATTATTCAAAAATGCCTTTTCCTTGTCATAAAGGTTATGAGTCGAAAACAATTGGCTATTCAATTTATCACGTTTTTCGCATTGAAGATATCGTCTTGAACTCTTTAATCATTAACCA
>JBAYDQ010000059.1:0-4455 GCA_041668145.1 Bacilli bacterium
CAAAGCCAAACATCTCGTTTATGCTTATCGCGTTGATAACAAAAGTAAATCTTGTGATGACCATGAACCGAAAGGAACAGCAGGTCGGCCATTATTAGAACTTCTCTATAAGCGAGAAATGAATAATGTGGTTATTTTTATCGCCCGTTACTACGGGGGCGTTAAATTGGGAGCTTCTCGCTTATTGAGAACATACCTTCAAGCGGGTATTAATGCCTTAAACAGCGCTTCCATTAAAGAATTATAGGAGGAAATTAAATATGGCAGAATGCAATCATGATTGCGAACATTGCGAGAGCAGTGAAACGTGCGAGAACAAAATTCAAAAAATTCAACTCAATGATCGTTCACACATTAAAAAAGTGATCGGTGTTTTATCTGGCAAGGGAGGAGTGGGCAAATCCTACGTCACTTCTTTATTAGCCACATCCTTAAAGAAGCAAGGCTTCTCAGTCGGTATTCTTGATGCCGATATCACGGGACCAAGTATCCCTAAGGCTTTTCATATTGAAGAAAAAGCATACGGAGAAGATAATCTTATCTATCCACTTATCAGTAAATCAGGAATTAAAATTATCTCCGCTAATTGCTTATTAGAAAATGATTCCGATCCCATTATTTGGCGCGGTCCTTTATTGGCTAATTTGGTCAAACAATTTTATCAGGATGTCTTATGGGAAGAACTAGATTATCTTCTTATCGATATGCCACCCGGAACAGGAGATGTCGCCTTAACAATTTTCCAATCTTTGCCTGTCGATGATTTAATCATCGTCACCTCGCCCCAAGATCTTGTTTCCTTAATTGTTACTAAAGCTTTAAAGATGGCGGAGATGATGCACATTAATGTGCTCGGTGTCATTGAAAACATGTCTTATTTGGTCTGCCCTGATTGTGGTAAAAAAATCAATGTCTTTGGAGAATCTCATCTTGAAGATTTTGCCAATAAATACCATTTTGAAATTTTGGGTCGTCTTCCTTTGAACAGTCAAAATGCTCAACTCGTGGATGCGGGCAAAGTGGAGGAAATTAATCTTCCTGAAATGGATGCAGTTGTTCAAGCTGTCATCGCTAAGGAGTAATGTATGAGTGATATGGAAAATCGACGCGAAAAATTGTTCGCCCAAATGAAAGAAAATTCGGCAGCGGTTGTTTTTGCTGGCGCTCCTAAAATCGCGACGGAAGATGAATATTATCCTTTTATTGCTAATCGTCATTTTTTCTACTTGAGCAATATTGAACAAGAAAATTCTATTCTTCTTTTTGTCAAAGGGATCAGCGAAAAGAAAATTTATCTTTTTATCGATGAATATAATGAATTAAAAGAGAAATGGACCGGTCGTCGTCTCACTCAAGAAGAAGCGCGTCAAAAATCGCGTTTACAGAATATTTATCTGACTGATAACTTTGAAAATATGTTGTCTTTGGTGCTTTCTTCCAAAAATAATCAATACGGACAAATCGATACTCTTTATCTAGATCTTTCTCCGGAATTAAAGATTAAGGAAAGCTTCTCAACACAAGAATTTGAAAAATTCGTCAACAATGAATATCCTCACATCAAAACTATCAATCTCTATCCCATTATCACGGAATTAAGAATGGTCAAATCTTCGGAAGAAATCGGCGAATTGCTCAATGCCATTAATGCGACAAATAATGGCATTATTCAATTAATTTCAGTGATTAAACCGGGTTTATTAGAAAAGAAAATTGGTGATACGTTTGAATTTTTTGGTCGTCAACACGATTATCGTCAATTGGCGTTTCCCACCATCGTGGCTTCTGGAAAAAACGCCACTTGTCTTCACTATCCCACTCAAAATGACGTCACAAAAGAAAATGATCTGATTCTCTTTGACTTGGGTTATAAGATGAATGGATATTGCGCTGATATATCTCGTACATTCCCTGTCAATGGTGTTTTTTCAGGATTACAAAGAGACATTTACCAAGCTGTTCTAAATTGTAACAAAGCTGTTATTGAACATGTCCGTGCTGGTATGACTCTCAAAGATTTACAAGATTTTACCAGAGATTATTTAAAGAAAGAATGCGTTCGTCTCCATGTTCTCGATGAAGATGAAGATGTCGTTAAATACTACTTCCACAATATTTCTCATCACCTTGGTTTAGATACCCATGACTGCGCTAATCGAGAACTACCTTTACAAAATGGTAATGTCATCACCATTGAACCAGGTCTTTATCTTGCAGATAAAGGTTTTGGCGTGCGAATTGAGGATGATGTTTTAATTAGCAATGGTCGTGGTGAATGCCTTTCAAAAGGTATCGTCAAAGAAATCAAAGATATTGAGCGTTTATTTAAATCGAGATAATGGCGATGAAAAAATATATTCTCTCTCTTGATCAAGGCACAACTTCTAGTCGTGCCATCTTATTTGATCATCAAGGTCAAGCTCGTTTTATTGCTCAAAGAGAAATTCAGTGTCTTTATCCGCATCCCGGCTGGGTTGAGGCTGACGCTCTTTCGATATGGGTTTCAATTATCGATGTTATCAATGAGGTTTTAATCAAAGCTAATATTACGATGAATGAAGTAGATTCAATTGGCTTGTCTAATCAGAGAGAGACTACCATTGTGTGGAATAAAGAGACAGGAATGCCGATTTATCACGCGATTATTTGGCAATCGCGTCAATCATCAGATATCTGTGAAAAATACGAGAACAAAAAAGAATTTATTCATCAAAAAACGGGTTTATTAATTAATCCTTATTTTTCAGCGAGTAAAATTCGTTTTATTCTTGATCATGTTCCAGGAAGTCAAAAGCAAGCCGAAAAGGGCGAACTTCTTTTTGGAACGATTGATTCTTGGCTGATTTATAAGATGACCAAAGGCAAAGTTCATGCTACTGATGTCTCGAATGCTTCACGTACATTATTATTTAATATTAATACAATGATATGGGATAAGGAATTATGTGATTTATTCGATATTCCTTTTAAGATGTTACCCAGTGTTAAGCCATCTTCTTATAATTATGGAGTCGCGAAATTTTTTCACCCTGAGATTACCATTCGTGGTGTCGCCGGAGATCAACAAGCAGCCTTGTTTGGTCAGACTTGTTTTGATAAAGGGGAAAGTAAAAATACCTATGGAACAGGATGTTTTATGCTTCTTAATACAGGAGAAAACCCTATTTTTTCTCATGCTGGTTTATTGACCACAGTCGCTTGGCAAATTGGCAGTCAAGTGACATACGCCTTAGAAGGTTCGGTTTTTGTTGGAGGCGCGGTTGTACAATGGTTGCGCGATGAAATAAAACTTATTGATAAAGCTAGTGATAGTGAGCATCTAGCTATGCACTGTGAAGATACGGAAGGTTTGTACTTCGTCCCAGCTTTTGTGGGATTAGGAACTCCTTATTGGGATGATGATGCACGCGGAGCAATTGTCGGCATCACTCGTGGCACAAACAAAAATCAAATTGTTCGCGCCGCTCTTGAGGGAATTGCTTATCAATGCAAAGATGTCTTTCAAGTTATGAATCGCGAAACAAAGTGTAGTGTAAAAAGTTTAAGGGTTGATGGCGGAGCGACCGCCAATCGATATCTCATGCAATTTCAAAGTGATATTTTGCAGATTGATATCATGTTGCCGGTCTGCTTAGAAACAAGTGCTTTAGGAGCTGCTTATTTAGCTGGTTTGGATAGTGGTTTCTATCAGAGTGTTTCGGAAATTAAACGCATCCATTCTTATCAAGCCATTTTTCATTCACAAATGACAAAAGCTGAGATTACACGCCGCTATCAAGGCTGGAAACACGCTATCAAAGCGGTCCGAACATTCAAAAATTAGATTACTATTGTTTTTATTGATACCTGCTTTATTTTTGCATACAATAACATCAAAGGAGAAATGTCTATAATTGACAACTAATTAACATTTTTTATGGATGAAAAAGAAAACATGAATGCAGAAGAACCACGACAAGCCCCAGCTTCAGCGGAGATGAATCCTAACGATAAGAACGCTCTTATCGCATTTATTCTCTCTATTATTGGTTTCTGTGTCTCTTGCGGTTGGATTATTGGTGGTATCGCTGGTGTCGTTCTCGGCATCGTTTCATTGAATTTTAATACCAAATCCAATGGTGGGAACAAAAAGCCATTTACTATTTTTACAAAGATCGCTAAACCAGTTGCTATTGTTTCAATCGTTTTCGGTGCGATTGCTATTGTTGGTTACACAATTGCTACTATTGCCGCTATTGTCGCTGGCGTAAGCGCTGCTACTATTTAATTTATTTTTTAATAAATAAGATGAGGGATTTCGATCCCTCTTTTTTATTCTGTAAAAAAATTTTGTATGCAAGCAAGGTTTGTGCGCATTATAATGAAAATGCAAATATTAAAAGGGGGTTTACTCATGAAAGTTAAAAAAATTTTAATTATTGCGACAAGTACATTATTGCTTTCCGCTTGTACCGG
>JBAYDQ010000060.1:0-4419 GCA_041668145.1 Bacilli bacterium
CACCGTGAACCAGACGAACTGATTACCGCGGTTATCATTCCATGCCATGATTTTACATTGATGAAGTGGAAAAAAGTTGGTTCTCGAAAAGCCGAAACAATTTCTAAGATTACTTTTGCGGGAGCTTATACCATCAAAGAGGGAATTATCACTGATCTCCGCCTCGTCTTTGGCTCTGTCAGTATCACGGTCGTTCGCCGTCTCGAATTAGAGATTAAATATTCTGGGTTATCTGTGACTCAATTGCATGACAAGATTCCGGAAATTCTTTCAGATTATGGTCAGTTTATCACGCCGATTAGCGATCAGAGATCAACGAAAGATTATCGTTATAAAGTGGCAATCAATATCGCCAGAGATTTTTTAACTCATATTGAGTAAGGAGGAACCATGGCCAAAAATAAATATTTTATCGGTTATCGGTGTACACTATGTGGTCGCTTCTATAAACCGGAAGAAGCGAGTTTTACCTGTCCTCACTGTGGAGAAAAAGGCATTCTTGATGTCATCTATGACTATGAGAAGATGAAAAAGGATGTCAATCTTGATTATTTTAAGAACAATCATGATTATTCGATGTGGCGTTATGCCCCGATGATGTCCATTGAAACTGATCATATCAAAGATATGTTAAGAATTGGTTGGACCCCTTTGATTCGTTCGCATAATCTCGCTAAACTACTAGGGCTCGAAACACTTTACATCAAAGATGATGGTCTCAATCCTAGCGGTTCAAGCAAAGATCGGGCTTCGGGCGTAGGTGTCTTGAAAGCTCTTGAAGTTGGTGCGGATACTATCGCGACTAGTTCAACTGGTAACGCTGCTAGTTCCTTAGCCTGCCAAGCTGCTCATGCTGGTTTGAAATCGGTTATCTTTGTTCCCAAGAGAGCGCCAATTGGCAAAGTGACCCAAATTTCTCTTTATGGAGCGACCCTCATTAAAGTCGACGGTGACTATAAAGATACATTTGCTTTTTCAAAAGCAGCAATTAATAAATATGGGTGGTATAATAGAAATTGCGCGATTAATCCTCATCTTGTTGAGGGTAAAAAAACGGTCTCGCTAGAAATTAGCGAACAACTTAATTTTAAACCCACTGATTGGGTGGCGGTCTCCGTAGGAGATGGCTGTACGGTCGCTGGTGTTTATAAAGGTTTTCATGACCTTAAGGAATTAGGACTCATCGAAAAGATTCCTCGAATTCTCGCGGTGCAAAGCACGGGCTGTGACCCCTTTGTCATCGCTGACCATGAGCATCAGCCCTTACAGGAGGCCGAAGAAAACACCATCGCTGATAGTATTGCGGTGGGCATTCCTCGCAATCCCGTTAAAGCCGCGAATGCGGTCAAGAATTCCAATGGAGTGTGGATCGGTGTCCCTGATGAAGAAATTCTTCAAGCCGAAGCTCTTCTCGGAAGAACAGAAGGCATCTTTGGAGAGCCTGCGGCGACTGCTTCGCTGGCGGGGCTCATCAAAGCTTTGAAGGAAGGCATCATCAAAAAGCATGAATCAGTGACCTTTATCGTGACGGGAAATGGTCTAAAAGATCCCGCGAACGCTCAAAAGATCATCACTCCTCCCGAACCCATGAAACCCAATTTAGAAACTTTAGAAAAATTTTTGAAAGAAAAGGAGAAATAAATTTATGTCAAAAATTCCATTTGGCCCGACCTATGATGAAATGCTTCATCCTGAGCACCAAGATCCAAAAGTAAGAAAAACCGCCGAAAAAGCTTTGGAGGAAAATGAGCTCGATCCCATTAATCTTTTCAATATCGGTTGGAAAAATGGTGGCAATGGTGAAGTCAGAAAGATTGTTCTTCCCAAGGCATTGACGGGCGTGGAAGCCAATATCGTCGTGCTCTTAGGCAAATACTTCCCTTCTGGCTCTCATAAAGTGGGCCCCGCTTATTCCACATTGATGGAAGGCTGTGTCGATGGCACCATTCTGCCAGGTAAACACACCATTTTAGGACCATCAACTGGCAACTTTGGTATCGGTGTTTCCTACATCACAAACTTAATGAAATACGATGCGATTGTGATTATGCCGGATAACATGTCGAAAGAAAGATATGATCGTATTCGTAAATACGGAGCTAAACTCGATTTAACTCCTGGTTCCGAATCTGACGTTATCTTAACTCTTGAAAGAACCTACGAATTAAAGAAAGATCCGAAAAACGCCACTTTAGCGCAATTTGAATTATTACCTAACTATCGTTTCCACCGCTATGTGACTGGCAATAGTGCGATTGAAGCCGTCAAAGGCGTCGGCAATGGCCGTATCGCTTGTTTCACTAGCGCTCCTGGCTCAGCTGGTACTCTCGCCGCTGGTGATGAGATGAAAAAAGCTTTCCCTGAATGCAAGATTGCCGCCTTAGAGCCACACGAATGCTCAACCCTTACCAATGGTGGTTTAGGTCAACATCGTATCGAAGGTATCGGCGATAAAATGTGCACATTGATTCACAATATTTTGACGACTGATTTCATCGTCCAAATCCATGATGACGCTTGCGTCGAAGGACTCGAAGTCATCCACGAAGGAACCGATATCCTCGTCAAGCATGGCATCGATAAGAAAGTTGCTCAATCCATGACCGATCTCTTCGGTGTCTCTGGGATCTGCAATATTCTTGGAGCCATCAAAATGGCAAAATATTTAAAGCTCGGTCCTGATGACAATATCGTCACCATCGCCACTGATGGCTATGATCGTTATGACTCTGTCATTAACAATCTTAAACATCGCGAACTCGAAGTTACCAACCATGTCTTGGACCGTTGGTTCAAAGATGTCTTTATGGAAGTGGATACTTCTCGCATCCTTGACACTCGTGGTGATGAAGCCAAAGAAAAACTATTCAAGCAAAAAGAGCATGACTGGCTCAAATTTGGTTACAAGAAAGAATATCTTGATAGCATGAGAAAACCCGAATTCTGGGAAAATGAATATGCCAAGATTAAGACCTATGACCAAAAGATTATCGCAAAGAGAGGCAAAGAAATCTAATATGAAAATCAGTTTCGAAGAAGTTCTTAAAAAAGCGGAATCCTACAAAGCTGATATGACGAAATTTCTCCGCGACATGATTAGCATTCCGAGCGAATCATGCGATGAGAAAAAAGTCATATTGTGCATCAAAGAAGAGATGGAAAAAGTCGGCTTTGATAAAGTCGTCATTGATCCGATGGGCAATATCTTAGGATATGTTGGCCATGGTTCTCATCTCATCGCCATGGACGCTCACATTGATACCGTTGGTATCGGCGAGATTAAAAACTGGACCTTCGACCCTTATAAAGGTTATGAAGATGATGTTTATATCGGTGGTCGAGGAGCCTCTGATCAAGAAGGTGGGATGGCCTCGATGGTCTATGCCGCTAAAATTATTAAAGATCTTCATTTAGAAGATGATTATACCCTCGTCATTACCGGGACAGTGCAAGAAGAAGACTGTGATGGTCTCTGCTGGCAATACATCATCAAAGAAGATAAGTTAAAACCTGAATTTGTTGTTTCGACGGAACCGACAAGTTGTAAAATTTATCGCGGTCATCGCGGACGCATGGAAATCAAAGTCAATGTTCGTGGTGTCTCTTGTCATGGTAGTGCTCCTGAAAGAGGAGATAACGCTATCTATAAAATGGCTCCTATTATCGAGCAAGTTGAACAGCTCAATAAGGAAGGATTGGCTTATGATCCATTCTTAGGAAAAGGGACGGTGACCATTTCGGAAATCTTCCATAAATCACCGAGCCGATGCGCCGTCGCCGATGGCTGCTGGATTAGTCTTGATCGTCGCTTGACAGTCGGAGAGAATGACAAAACCTCAATTGCTGAGATTGAAAATCTCCCTGGTGTGAAAGCAGCGAAAGCGGAAGTCAGCATGTACATGTATGAGCGTCCATCTTATACCGGCCTCCTCTATCCGACGGAATGCTATTTCCCCACTTGGGTAATCCCCGAAGAATCAATCTATGTCCAATCATTAAAAGAAGGCTATCAAAAACTCTTTAAGAAAGATCCAGTTATCGATAAGTGGACCTTCTCGACGAATGGAGTGAGCATCATGGGACGCTTTGGGATTCCTTGCCTCGGTTTTGGACCAGGCGATGAAAAGGAAGCCCACGCTCCGAATGAGAAGACGAGAAAAGAAGATCTCGTCATCTGCGCGGCTTTATATGCCACCATTCCCGGACTTTACTTACAGCATCTTGCTAGCAAAAAATAAAAAAGGAAAATGAAAATTATGGAAAAAGTTGCTCCCAAATTTGCCGGTCGCCATCTGATTACTCTTGAAGAATTTACCAAACCTGAAATCGACTACATGCTTGATTTATCGGAAAAATTAAAAACCGCCTTTTACCGCAACGAACCCACTCAATGGTTAGTTGGTAAAACCGGATTCTTAA
>JBAYDQ010000061.1:0-4409 GCA_041668145.1 Bacilli bacterium
CTGTCACATAATCAAAAATTTTGATATGTTGGGTGTGATCAACGCGAATCTTTCCCTCGTCAGTTGGCACTAAAAGGGTGCTGTCTTTGCCATAGACTTCGTCGAGGAATTCTTGAAGTTTGGCTTTAATTTTTTCGCCTTGTTCAGGATTGTTCTTTAGGAAGTTACCTAAGGGCGCATTCTCTTCGATGCCTTTAACTAACACGTTTTGGCGTTGCTCAAAAAGAGTTTTTTCGTGGTCGCGATTGATGCAGTACTCAAGCGTATCGCGTAGTTGCAAGAGATAGTGATAAATATTGAAGATGTATTGACTAGTTTTGTTCATTTTATTTGGTGTCTCCTTTCAATAACATCTTCTCGAGTTTATGAACCCGAGAAATAGTGTGTTTAGCATATTTCCTCACACTCGTGTAGGCGTGCTTCATACAATAACTATTTTCGTAGAATTCGGTGAACATCGCAATATCATTGCCTGAATCACCGACGACATAAATGTCTTCTTTTTTAAAGCCGAGAGCGTCGGCGTAGTATTTGAGCCCCATGCCTTTGTTACATCCAAAGGGGGTAATTTCGATAATCTCACTCGACCAAGAAAATTCTAACATCGGATATTTACTGCGGAATTTTTTATTTAATTCTTTCGTAAATTTCTTTTTGCTGTGTCCAAGTCCAAAGAAGATCATCACCTTATAAATCTGACCGTTTTTTAATTGCTCGCGGAAAGTCTCATTAGAGAAAATATAAGGTTCATCGCGTTTGAATTGGAAAAATTTCCAAATTAGATAGAAGAAAATGAAGAAATGCCCAACTTCGCGATTAGCATTTATAATACACGGATATTCCTTCGTTGTCATCATAAATGACAAGGGTTTATAGTCATCATCAATCAATTTTAAAATCTCAATAATGGTCTGATTAGGCATTGCCACATCACGAATCAATTTATCATCGCTATAGATTTGAGCGGAAGAGCAACTAAGGACATCAAAAGGACGGTTGATTTCCTTTTTGAGACGTTTGACAAACTCATAGCTACGAGAAGTGATGAGAACGAGGCGATTTCCGTCATCGATCCATCTTTGCAGAAATTTAATATTCTTTTTAGGAATACAAGTCTTGATCTTCCCAGGGTAGAACAATGTTCCATCTAAATCTGTCGCTAATAGTTTTGCCATATCACAGTGTGATTATTATACACACAAGTGAGCGCAAAGCGCACGAAAAGTTTTAAATCTTTTATCTTCGTGCAATAAAAAAAGTGGGATTAATCCCACCTTTCTTATCGACGTAAAATTTTATTTAACCGGATTTTCGGCTTGAATGACGCCATAACCACCATCGCGGCGGACATAGACAACCGAGAAACGGTCATCATCTTTATCAAGATAAACAAAGAAATCATGCCCTAAAGCTTCCATACGAGCGATGGCTTCTTCAATTTCCATTGGATTGAGATAATAAGATTTGGCTCTAACAATGATATCTTCGTCTGCTTTTTTCTCTTCTGGTTCGATATCAAGATCAATTGATTCCGCAAATGATAACTTACCATTGCTGCGATCCATTCTCGTTTTTAATTTATGAATTTGACCGACGAGTTTATCGACCGCTAAATCAATCGCGGCGTATAAATCCTCGTGTTCCACTTCGGCGCGTAATGTCACCTGGGCTAAAAAGATGGTCACTTCCACTTTGGCAGTATCGCCATGGGAACTGCAGACGACGCGGCAATTTGCTTCTCCGCTACGTGAAAAGAATTTGTCTAATCGACCAATCTTTTTTTGGATGGACGTTGAAATGCCTTCCGTAATCGAAATGTTTTTGCCAATAATTTGATACTTCATATGTAAACCTCCTCTTCAAATTATAGTTCAAGAAGATTGCTCGCTTTTATTATATATTGTTCGAAAAACA
The DNA here is from genome assembly GCA_041668145.1 of Bacilli bacterium. GTDB lineage: Bacteria > Bacillota_I > Bacilli_A > RFN20 > CAG-826 > JAAYDH01. Next base: position 1,915 of record JBAYDQ010000061.1, read on the forward strand.
CTGACATTATTTTTTGTGTTTTCCTCATCAAAAAATGAAAATAAATTAGTTTTTTTTCTTTTCTTGTGATGAAAGAAGAACTTTAATGTCATCGACTTTATCTAATTCTTCCCATGGAAGAGTTAAATCTGGGCGACCAAAGTGACCATAGTTTGTCAAATCTTGGTATTTGAAAGAGGGATGATTGAGGGCAAATTTTTGAATAATCATCCCAGGACGACAATCAAAGACTTGTTTGATAATGCTCAAAATCACATCATCAGTATAGTGAGCGGTGTGATAGGTGCGGATGCCAATCGACAAAGGCATATTAACTCCAATGGCGTAACTCAATTGAATTTGCAGGCGATCAGCAATGCCAGCTGCGACGAGATTTTTCGCCATATAACGGGCCATATAGGCCGCGGAACGATCAACCTTTGTCGGATCTTTACCTGAGAAAGCTCCACCTCCGTGTTCGCAAGAACCACCATAGGTGTCGACGATAATTTTACGGCCCGTCACACCCGTATCCCCTGCAGGACCGCCAATCACAAAGTGACCAGTCGGGTTGATAAGGTATTTAAAATCGCTATTGAGGTGAAAAGAACGCGCCACTTTTTGCATGATGTGCTCATGAATATAAACTTTGAATTGTTCAATGTTAATATCTGGATCATGTTGAACTGACATCAAAATGGTATCGATTTTAAGATGTTTCGGATCAGTGTAATCAATCGTTACTTGGCTCTTCATATCCGGACGAGCTCCTTTAAATTCTCCGTTTTTACGGAGGCGACTCGCTTCCCGCACTAATTTATGAGCGATGGAAATTGGTAAGGGCATATAACCTTTCGTCTCATTGGTGGCGTAACCAAACATGATACCTTGATCACCAGCTCCTAAATCTTCGGGCTTTTCTTGTTTTAAGCCCAAGGCAATATCCGAACTTTGCGTCTGAACTTTGTTGAGTACTTCGACCGTATGATAATCGGTGCCTAATTCCTTTTTATCATAACCTACTCTTTTTAACACACTTTTAGCAATTTTAACAAAATCAGGTGTTACTTGAGAGGTGATTTCCCCGCCAATTAAGATAAAATTATCACTTGCAAAAACTTCGCATGCCACATGGGCATTGATGTCTTTTTCTAAGCATGAATCCAAAACAGCGTCTGCGATTTGATCGCAAACTTTGTCAGGATGTCCTTCGCTGACTGATTCGGACGTAAATAAAATCTTTTCTTTTTCCATAAAAACTCCTAATAAAAAGCCTTCCCATAATGACGGAAAGGCTTTAATTCTTTTTCCTTAACTTATCGCTCAAGGTTATGGGACCTTGCTAGAGAAAGCACTTACTCACACTTGAGAGTTGCTACTGTGATTTTACATCTCTTAAACACAGTTCTTGATAAGCCTATTTATTATATAAATGAATAACAATTATTTCAACAAGGACTTCAATCCTTGCGCTAATTGATCAGGACAAGAGGTGTTTCCTGTCCGACTACCTGGACATCTAATATTCGATAAGAGAGTAATTACTCTTTCAACAGGCATACCCTCAATCAGACGAGCAATACCTTGTAGATTTCCGGCACATCCGCCCACGAAACGAGCGTGAATAATAATGCCGTTTTCATGATCGATAATCATCTCACGAGAACAGACATTCTGTGGTTTGAAAGACAATGTTTCCATTATTTGATAAGTTTGCCGTGGACGACACCTGAACAGCCAGCGGCATTAGCTTCATCAGTATCGATATGACAAGCGAGAGCAAAATCGTCTCGTACCCGAATGACGACATCGCCAAAGACGAGGCTACGCTCAGGGCTATTAACTTCTAATTTGACGATATCACCATTAGTGACACCAAATTCTTCCGCATCGGCAGGCGACATATGAATATGACGTTTAGCGACGATACAGCCTTCACTTAAGTCTAACTCTCCCACTGGACCCACGATTTTAATCGGGGCACTTCCTTCCACTTCTCCCGATTCGCGAACAATGGCTGGAACACCAAGAGTGCGCGCATCAGTCGCGGAGACTTCAATTTGAGCATTCTTACGGAAAGGTCCAAGAATAGAGACATTAGGAATTGTTTTTTTCGGTCCGACGATATCTAATCGAGAAAAGCTGACAAATTGACCAGGTTGAGAAAGTGGAGCTCGCGCTTCGAGTTTAGCCTCTGGTCCAAAGAGAACTTTAAATTGTTCTTCATTGACATGGATATGTCGAGCACTCGTTTCGACTAAGATTTCTTTCATTTTTGATTTCCTCTTTTTACTAACGGATATGTATTTTAGCAAATCTTTCAACAAAGTTCATCAATAATACTTTATTGGCCCCTTATTTTTGATGTTTTTTCTCGACTTTTTAATTATTTTTGCAACTTGACGAATTTTTAGCGACAAAAATAGAATGGTTCTATAAAATAGTCTATGATTAAAAGAGTTAGGGGGTAGCACTATGGAAAACACTTTAAACTTACGAGAAGATTTATTAGAAAC
>JBAYDQ010000062.1:0-4398 GCA_041668145.1 Bacilli bacterium
ATCATCATTAAATTTTAAAACATCATATGTGAGGTTGATTGGCGCATCGCTTTCCTTACAACGAACAGACATTCCGGTCGCTGAAACAGTATTGTTCATAGCAAACCAAGCATAGGTGGCTGTGCAAACTGAGACGATAGTAAAAACAATCGAGGTCAAGCCTGCGGCAATACTTAAGACTTTCTTTTGTGAAAAGTTCATCTTGTCCCCACTAACCAGCAATAAAAAGCCAGTGCCTTTCTTTACTCTGGCAACTGGCTATCTTCTCAATAAGACCCTATAGTTTTGCGTCACTACATTACTGTAGCTTTGCCTTTTACAAATATATTTTATATATTACCTATCACGCACGCAAGGGAAAAGATTTATCAAATTGAATAAAACATCTATTTTTGTTTGATATTATCAAGAAATATAATGTGAGCCAATTAATCACAAACGGTGATAAGTAAAAAAAGAGAAAACAAAATAATTACTAATTTGTTATTGAAAAAATAATAAATTAAGCTTTTCTCGCAATGCGGAAACGGTTGTGAAAATCGATAACGTATTCGATATTATGTTTGGAAATAGGAAAAACATCTTCTACTTGAGTGTTGAGCTTATAGCGTTTCTCATACAAATGAAACATATACTCCATCGCACTTGAGCGAGAAGTAAATTTTTGTTTATAGTTTATCGTTTTACCGTCAATAATACCGGTTAATAAATATGTTTTTGGTGTTTGTTTTATTGTCATCATACAAAGTACCTCCAGCAGTTTAACGTCTTACCTAGGACGAAGGAGATGCTCGATGACTGACTTCCCGATTTGGGAGGTCTATATATTATCACATTCCATTAGGCTGTCAAGTTTTTTACTCATCTTTTTAAACACTAGTGTTTACTAATAAAAAAGCACCATTGATATGATGCTCTTTTAATTATCTATTTCTTTTCCGTGATGTATTTTTGAAACGCCATCGCTTCCTCAATTGTCTTGAATTGACCGAAATAATATTCATCTCCCATCGCTTCAGATATTCCATTGGGATATGTTCCATGTTCAATCAATTGTTGGGGATATGTAGTTTTAATATCGATTAAGCTATAACGGTATTCAAATCTTTTTCTTCGGGCTACTGAGATGGCAATATAATGCTCTTTGTTCATATCAACTTTAGTTGCATTAGTGGTAATGACATCAGCGTAGACATCATAATAAGAGCCGTTAAGAGCGATTTGAAGAAGATTAGGAGTATTTCCTCCGGGAGAACGCATATTGCACTCAAGCGCGATAATATCGCCTTTGGCGGCCAATCCAGGTCGATCTTCAAGAAGATGAAAGAATTCAATATGGAAACAGCGCTTAGAGATACCGAAACTTTTGACCACTCTTTCACCCATTTCTCTAAATGAAATAGGCATATCGCAGTTAGCGTAGTAGTATAAGTCACTTTTTTCCTCTTTTATCTCCGAGATAGGAGTGGGAAAAATTTCATTAAAAGCTAAAACAACATTTGAATCAATGTCGCAGATGCCATCAAAAGAAGTGATATATCCATGGATATATTCCTCAATGATATAGGTTTCGTAAAAATGATGTTCGTGAAAAGCTTTTAATTGCTCAGCATTATCAATTTTATAAGTGGCATTAGCACCCACTCCACAGTCAGGTTTGGCAAAGAGAGGGTAACCGACTAATTTGACAAATTCGCAGGATTTTTCATAAGTGCTCGCCATGATATAACGAGCTGTTTTAACACCTGCTTTTTCAAAGTATTCCTTCATTTTGCTCTTGTACTTAATTTTTTCCATTTCTTCAGGCCAAAAACCAGTGTCGACTCCAGCGTATTCGCGCAGATAAGAATCGCTAAAGAGCCACCATTCGTTATTGGACTCGATAAAATCGATATGTCCATATTTCCATAGCAAATAAGAAATAGTGTTTTTCATCCATCGAAGATTGTTTAAATCAGTGACACAACAATATTCAGTGAGATGATCTTTCAGTTCTTGATTCAATTGTTCATATGGTTCATCACCAATTCCTAAAACCGTCACTCCTCTTTCGCTGAGCGATTTGACAAAATGGGAGTATATTTTAGGAAAATTAGGAGAAATAAATACAAAATTCATATGCACAATATCTTAGGTCAAATCAAAATAAAAATAAAGTCCTATCATCGATAGAGAGAAAGAAAGATAGAACCACTCATGCTTTTGAAAATTAATCTTTATGAGCAAATCTATTCTTTTCGATTCAATTAAATAATTTTATTGAATATCATTAAAACTTGTTAGTTTAAACTGTACGAACAAGTTTATGTGTGCTAATATATGATTGGTAGGATGATAAACTAGATATGGAAATTAATTTACAATATAAAATATCTGAAGCGGTTCAGACATATTTGGATGCTGATAAAAAAACCATTGAGGATTTTTCAAAAGAAACGAAAATATCGAAAGTAACGCTTTATCAGCTTTTTAAAAAAAATACCGCCTCTCCTAAGGTGATTGAAAATATTTATTCTTTTTTATATGCTTCAAAATATCGACTTAACGCTGTTAAAGAAGAACTTCTCGTTGAAACAAGCACAAACAAAATTCTGTTTCATGGTTCTAAATATGGATTTAATAGTGTTAGTGCATCAGGATCGAGAGAAAATTGCGATTTTGGGAATGGCTTTTATTTAGGAGAAACTTATTTTCAAGCTCTATCTTTTGTGTGTGAAAATGAGTCATCCTCTGTTTATTCATTTTCTTTTAAAGAAGAGGGCTTGAATATTTTAAAATTCAAATGTTCATTAGAATGGATGTTGGCAATTTGTTATTATCGCAAATCACTTAATAAATACAAAAATGCAGACAAAATTCAAAAGATCATTGAAAAAATAAACAAAGCTGATTTAATTATTGCCCCAATAGCAGACAACAAAATGTTTTATGTCATGTCTCTGTTTGCTAATGGTGACATTAACAGCAATGTCGCCATCCATTCACTATCTGCATCAAAATTAGGATTGCAGTATGTTTTCAAAACAGAAAAAGCATTAAAATGTTTAACGCCAATTGAAAAGTATTATCTTTGTAAAAAAGAAAAGGAAGATTGTCAATTTATTTCAAACAAAAGAGCCGATGAAATAGAAACGAAATTAAAACTTGCAAAGCGAGAATTTAGAGGCGGCTTATTTATAGAGGAATTATTAAAATGAGAGAATTAGACACTAACGGGCTTCGTTTAGTAGAATTTCAAGGGAAATTATTTGAAGAATCTGTTATTCGTTTTGAATGTTCTACAAAAGTATTTCTTCGTCGTTTCTTCTATTCAGATTTATTAGTGACGCTAGATAAAAATGATTCTTCATTAATTTCTTTTAGCCTAGAAGAAAGTTTCCAATCAATTGAAGCTCAATTTGGAAAAAGCAGTTATGGAAAAGATAAATGGAATTCGAATGTTCTTTTTTGGATTGGATTCATCTATCGTTATATAGCTTTTACGAGAGACGTAGAAACAAAGTTTATTATGAAATTATTCGAACCTGATATGCTCAAAAATCTTTATTATGCTTACCACACTCAAAATAATGAATGGGTAGTGGAAAATTTGTTATCGCTACGAAATGTTGATGAAAAAGTATTTGATAAAAATTATCGCTTATTAAACTCCTTAAAGTTGTTAGTTTAAACTGTACGAACAAGTTTGTAATGCTAACATTATTAACTAAATCATGAGGCAGACCACAATCCAACACTATCATGAAACAATTAATTATTCTGTAGGAATTGGCTTTAACATATTTTATAAGAATAAAACAAAATCTCGAATGCATCCTATTTGCCTATTTAATCAATTTCGTGAATAATGAAAATGGTCATTGACCAAAAAGGAGATATAAAATGCAACAAAGATTCTTTCGATGTGAAAAGTGCGGTAATATCGTTGCCATCGTTCATGCCAGTGGAGCGCCCATTATCTGCTGTGGCGAACCGATGAAAGAGTTAATTCCTAATACTCATGAAGGAGCGGGCGAAAAGCATCTTCCAGTCATTGAAGTGAAAGGAAGAGAAGTGATCGTCAAAGTTGGAGCTATTCCCCATCCAATGACGGAAGAGCATTACATTCAATGGGTTTCTATTGAAACCAAACTTGGCAATCAACGCAAAGCTTTGGCGCCTGGAGATAAACCGGAAGTTTGCTTCTCACTATGTGAAGGCGATGAAGTTCTCGCTGCCTATGCCTATTGCAATATTCATGGTTTATGGAAAACTGAGAAGTAATTCATCATCATTCTATTTATATAAAGATAAGGTCCGTTTTGGGTCTTATTTTTTTAATCTTGTCAACAGAGTGAGATGATATTTTTCAATGATGTCTAACGCTAATTGATAATTAGCTTTCTGAAAGTATTCGGG
>JBAYDQ010000063.1:0-4323 GCA_041668145.1 Bacilli bacterium
AGTGTAGTTATTAGTGACAGTGTTAGAAATTACTCTAAGCAAGCTATTCTGTTTAGCTAAAACAGATTCTGTGGTGAGACCATTTGTCGATTCATCAAATTGAACGATAATGTGAGCATCTTGTGGCTCTTTTTTGGTTTCATTCACATTGCTTAATGTGCTAGCGCCACCAATGGCAAAGACGACGCTAACTAATGCTAAGAGTATGGAATTTAGCATAACAATTCCTCCTTTCTTAAAAGAAAATAACTCATTAAAAGAGTATTGTTTAATATTATATATTGTTTTTTTAATAAAGATAGAGAAAAGTTACAAATGTAATTATGTTGTCCTTAAAAACATTTAACGGTGACATTTAAAAATATAAGAAACTTGTTTCTTGAAGAAAAAGAAAAAGAAAGAATTATCCAATCGCATTCAAATAGAGAAAGTAAAAAACAATCGCGGCGATTAAAAATAACAAGCCAAGAAGAAGAAAGGGTAAATAATAGAAGCCATGATCTTTTCTTTTTTCATATTTTTGTTCTTTATAATCAATTAAATCATTATATTTTTTTTCCATTTTGAGTGGGCGAAAGAAAATATTTCCCATCTTGGCAAAGCCATAACCAATGGTATCAAAAAAGCCAATATGTGAAACAGCAAGCAAGCCACCGACGCTTAAAAAGATGGCGGCTAAAATAAAAGTCGCATCGGACATGAGATTAAAGGATGGTGAATGATAAAAAACATAGATATAAAGGAAAAAGAAAGCCACACCAACAGCTAAACCAGCTAATAGAAGAATGATGTTTGTTAAAAGATCGGCTCTAAATTTGTTAATCAATTTTTTCATATTGTGATATTATCATTTCTACATACATTTGACATCATTTTTAATTAATTAACTTTTAATGAATAAGTGTTAAATAGAATATGTTAACATGAAAAAGAGGTGACTAATATGCCAATATGTCGAAACTGTGGAGCCCGAATATCGAAATTCGATAAAGATATATGTCCCATCTGTGGAGCTATTCGCCCTCTTGATGGTGTGAATAGTGAAACTGTGGAAGTGACATCCGAAATTGATGTGACTAATCCAGAGTTCGCTAATGCCAAACCCAAATCAAAAAAAGTGATGATTTTACTTTTTTGCCTTGTGGGCTTTTCGGGCGCTCCATTCTTTTATTTAAAAGAAAAGAAACTCGGCTTTCTTTGGTTATTGTTGAATCTTTTAATCTTAGGAGGTCTTGGAGTTTTCTTATATTTTATTACTTCCTTAACTTTCTATAGTTTTATCATTTCAACTGGTTTTGTTTATTTGATTAATATCATTCTGGGGATCGTTTATTTTAAAACGAATAATCTCAAAGACGGCGTTGGAGAATTTGTTCGTTAATGCCACGTTATTTTGCCCCAATTATCAACCAGCAAGTGATTTTAAATGATAATGATATTCATCATCTTTTGCATGTGATGAGACTAAAAGTCGGTAATCAGATCGAAGTTGTTGATCAAGGCAAAGTTTTTTTATGTCAAATTGATTCTTTATCTCCTCTTCTCATTTCTGCGGTTAAACAAATAAATGAAGAAAGAGAATTTTCTTATTCAGTTACTCTCCTTTTTCCTTTAACAAAAAGCGATAAAATCGAATTTGTTTTACAAAAAGCTACCGAATTAGGGGCGACGAGAATTGTTTTGATCCGAACCAATCGATGTGTCGTCAAATTTGATGATGATGATTTTAGGAGAAAAAAAGTCCGCTATGAAAAAATCATTGAAGAGGCCGCTGAACAATCTTGTCGTTTGGTTTTACCAAGTATCGAAGGTGTTTATGACATCAATCATCTCCCGGAGAATGTTTTGTCATCAGTTAATTATGTGGCTTATGAAAAGTTAAGTGATGTCGATAAGCCTTTCTCAATTTTAAAAGAAAAATCCTCTATCTCTTTTCTTGTCGGTCCAGAAGGCGGATTCACCGAAGAAGAGATTAGTAATTTAAAAAATCAAGGTTTTGTCTCGATTTCATTGGGCAAAAGAATTTTGCGGTGCGAGACGGCCGCCATTTATGGCTTAAGTGTGATAGGATATTGGCTAGAGAAATAAAATGGGCATTTACGAACTTCTTAATAAATATCAGAAAAAAAGAAAAGCTTTTCAAAAAAGTGAAGAGTATCGTTTTTTCTTGGATAATCGCGAAGATTTAAATAAAATCAGCAAATTTTCTTTTTTATATGATAGTGATCTTGACGATTTTAGCGTCATGCGTGCGAACTGCATTCTCTATGGTTTTCAAAACAAAGATCTCATTGAAAGAGAAGTAACTAATTTAAATAAATATCTTCCTTCTCACACAAAAACGGACAATAAAGTTTTTCGACACGCCTTGGAGGAACGCTTAGTGGAATTGCCATATTTTATGACGAATAATGAAAAAATCTATATTCCTTTTTTCACCAAAGCTATTAACCTCATCTATGTTGAAGAACCAGAAAAACTTCTCCATCCTCCTTATCGAGAATTAATCAAGAACTATGTCAACGCGATTGTCGATCCTTTTGATACCTATGGTGCGCAGTTATATAATTCGTATTTTACACGCTTAGTAAAAGTTTATGACAATAATAAAGAGATCGCCTATTTTCACTATGACACTAACACTATTTATATCGTTAATTGTCAAGGTCGATTAGATGAAAAAATTGTTCTTTTTGATCGCTATATCAAGCACATTAATGACCATCACATGCTCGAAAGAATTCATCCAGTTGTCGAAGCTTATTTTAATTATAATCGGGAAGAATTCATCCAAAATCTCTATCAAAGTCAATTTATTTCTGCCAAAATGCTCTCTATCATCAATAGAAAAACAAGGAAATAAAACTCATGAAATTTCGCGTTTTTTCCCTTGGCTGTAAAGTCAATAATTATGAATGTGCCGCTCTTTCTTCCTTGATGATAAAAGAGGGTTTTATTGAAGATATTTCTTCGACCCCTGATATCATTATCATCAATACATGTTCAGTCACGGCAACTGCTGATCAAAAATCACGTCAGCATATTCGTAAATTCATGCGCTTATATCCTCGGGCCATCGTTGTTGTTATGGGATGTTACGCCCAAGGAAATAAAGCTTTTATCGTTGATGAAATTAAACCTACTATTTTAGTGGGGACTTCACATCGAAATGAGATTCCTTCTTTAATAAATCAGTATTTAGTCGACCATCAAAATATCGTGAAAATCGATGATAATCCTCGTTCTTTTGATTATGAAGAATTTGGTCTCACTTCTTTTTCCGAAAATACGCGAGCTTATTTAAAAATTGAAGATGGCTGTAACAATTTTTGCACTTATTGCATCATTCCTTATCGTCGTGGAAAGCTTCGTTCACGACTTCCTGATCACGTCATTAAAGAAGCTCAATATCTCGTGAGTCAAGGCTATCAAGAAATTGTTTTATCTGGTATTCATGTCGGAGGATATGGTCAAGATTTAACAAATATCAACTTTAGTGATTTAGTTGAGCAACTTCTCAATATTCCTCATCTTTCGTCCCTTCGAATTTCCTCGATTGAAGAAAGTGAAATTGATGATAAATTGATAAACTTATTAAGAGATAGGCCTAATCTTGCCAAGCATTTGCATATTCCTCTCCAGAGCGGATCGGCTTCTGTTTTAAAAAGAATGGGGCGCAAATATTCGCCCGATGCTTTTTTAGCCAAGATTCAAAAAATTGAAAATATTATTCCAAGCATCGCTTTATCGACTGATGTCATCGTTGGTTTCCCTCAAGAGAGCGAAGAAGAATTCAATGAGACATTTCAATTTATTCAAACTTGTGGATTTCATCAATTGCATGTCTTTCCTTATTCGGCTAGAGGTGGAACACTGGCTGCTCGCATGAGCGGGCAAGTCTCACCGAATATCAAATCAGAGCGTGTTAATCAACTAATGAATCTCTCGCAAAAACTATGGGATGAATATACTTCTCGTTTCGTCAATCAAAAAGTGACCATTTTAGTGGAAAAATATAGCCATGGTTTAAATATTGGTCATACTTCTAATTATATTGAAGTTAGTGTTCCTTCTAATGAAGGAATGGTGGGAAAACAAATGGATGTAATATTAAAAAAAGATATGATTATATCAAAGTAAATTTAATTTATTTAGAACTTGTCAAAAAATGGCTTGACGAGACCTTATTCTATTAATATAATTAATGACGTTGTAAAGGGAGGATATCGCTATGGCAGTCCCACAAAGACGAATTTCGAAAACAAGAAAAAGATTAAGAAGAACTCATTTTAAATTAAATGTGTCTGGTTTAGTTACTTGCCC
>JBAYDQ010000064.1:0-4301 GCA_041668145.1 Bacilli bacterium
ACACCAGCCGCCATCAAAGACATACAGGAGGCACAGATACTAGCTTGAGAAGAAGAACCATTAGATTCCACAACTTCCGCCACAGTACGAATGGTATAAGGGAATTCCTGTTCGGAAGGAATAACATAACTTAAAGCTCTTTCGCCGAGAGCACCATGACCAATTTCTCTTCGACCTGGGCCTCCCATTCTTCCTACTTCACCGACGCTGTAAGGAGGAAAATTATAGTGATGCATCCAATGACGAGTTTCTTCTTCAGTCAAATTGTCGATGATTTGCTCATCGCTTTTGGCTCCTAAAGTCGTAATGGAGATGACTTGTGTTTGTCCACGAGTGAACATGGCTGAGCCATGAGCGCGAGGAAGAAGGTCGACTTGAGCGTCTAAAGGACGAATTTCATCAATACGACGACCATCGGGACGAATCTTTTCTTCGGTGATTAAGCGACGAACTTCTTGAGCGACGAGGCTCTCTAAAGTTTCGCTGACCATGTGATAGGTTTTTTTATGAGTGATTTCATCTGGGTAAGAACGAGAATCATAATCTTCCAGAATTTCATCTTCAACAGCGGCAATTGCATCTTGTCTTTCTAATTTATCAAAGATAGAGATAGCTTTGACTAAGCGATCTTTAGCTCGAGCGGTGACATCGGCTTCCACTTGAGGATCACATTGATAAAGTTCAATCTCTCTTTTTGGCACACCGATTTCTTTGATGATTTCTTCTTGCCAAATACATAATTTTTTGACGGCTTCATGACCAAACATTAAAGCCTCTAACATATCGTCTTCACTGACTTGATCGGCACCGGCTTCCACCATGTTGATGGCTTCTTTAGTACCAGCGACAGCGACGTTAATGTCACTCTTTGCTTTTTCTTCGATGGTGGGATTAATAATTAATTTTCCATCGACACGTCCAACATAAACACCAGCGATTGGTCCATCAAAGGGAATGTTGGAAATTCCTAAAGCTAGAGAAGATCCTAACATAGCCGACATTTCAGGGGTGCAATCTTGATCCACGGACATGACCGTGTTAACAATTTGGACTTCGTTTCTAAAACCCTCTGAGAACATTGGTCGAATAGGTCGATCAATTAATCGAGCAGTTAAAGTGGCGTGTTCGCCAGATCGTCCTTCTCTACGTAGGAAGGAACCAGGAATTTTACCGACAGCATATTGCTTTTCTTCGTAGCCGACTGTTAAGGGGAAGAAATCTCCTTCTTTGGGGCTATCAGAGCAACATGCGGTGGAAAGAACAGCGGTCTCGTTTAATCTGACGAGGACGGCTCCGTCGGCTTGCTTGGCAATTTCACCAGCTTCAACGACGAATTTCTTTCCTTCGAATTCTAATTCGAATACTCTTTTCATCTTTTTACCTCTTTTACATTTAAAATGATTTCGCATTGATTTTATCAAAGTATATAAACACATACAAGTGTTTATTGATAAAAGAAAATCGCCGATTGGCGATTTCTTCATTTCTCTTATTACTTACGTAATCCGAGTTCAACAATAAGCTTTAAATAGGCATCTCGATCGGTGGTAATGAGGTAGTCTAATAAACTACGACGTTGACCGACAAGAATCATCAAGCTTCGCTTACCATGAGCGTCCTTTTTGTTCGCTTTCAAGTGAGCGGTTAGAGCGAGAATTTGTTCAGTGAGAATGGCGACTTGGACTTGGACAGAGCCAGTATCCTTTTCATTTTTGCCAAACTTTTTGACGAGTTCTGCTTTTCTTTCCTTGGTTAAGGCCATGGGGAATCCTCCTAACATTTTTCTTAACTTAGGCCCGGCTTATCGTTGAGGAATCGATAGGCTGCGCGAAAGTCGCTGTGAATATAATATATTCGTTATGAAATTAACGCAAACACTTTTTCGCTTTTTCGAGGTCTTTATGCAACTGAGTTTTTAGTTTATCCAAAGACTCAAAATGAATTTCCGAGCGAATAAATTGAATAAAATCAATAAAAATGTGGGTGCCATACAAGTTTTCATCATAATCGATAATGTGCACTTCAATAATCGGTTCTAACAAAGGCATAATCGTCGGATGAGTACCGACGTTAATAATGCATTTATATCTCTCTCCGTGAGGATAGGCATAACCCATATAGACACCGAGTTGAGGATAAACATAATAATAATCAAGTTTTAGATTAGCGGTGGGAAAAGAAATAGACTTTCCGTTATGTTTGCCTTGAATAACGAGTCCTGATAAGCGATAGGGACGTCCGAGTAAAGAAGAGGCTTCTTCCATCTGTCCATGTTGGATATCAAAGACAATATCGCGAGAAGAGATTTTTTCTCCATTTTGCAACTGCAAAGGAAAAATTTCGACCAGAAAGAAATTCTTGAGATAAGTTGGGTTGCCTTCACCGCGAACTCCAAAATGATAATCTTCACCACAATAAATCTTGTAAGGTCTCAAAGGAGCAATGACATCTTTAATAAATTCATCTTTCGTTCGGTGCGAGGCTTCAAGATCAAAATGCATTAAAAACAGATAGTTAACCCCTAAATCTTCAAATAAATCCGCTTTATCAGCTGGAGAGGTCAGGGCTTCATTAAAAGGAATTTTGCCTAAGACGACAGCGGGTGAATTATCAAATGTTAAAATGCCAACTTTATAACCTTCACTAATTGCTTTTTGAATCAGGGCTTGATGACCGCGATGCACCCCATCAAAAAAGCCGAGACAAAGAATAATTTTTTCCTCGACATGAATTGATTGACCATAGGAAAATTCAATAATCTTCATCATGAGACAAGACCTCGTTAGCACTTGAAAAGAGAACCGCTTAAACGGTTGTAGATTGCTAAGCATTCGCGTTTCTCATTCATCACCATTATTTTATCATATTTTGGTAAAATATTCTCAATGGTAATTTCCATACCATTTTTTACTTTTTGAGCCTGGCGATCATCGACAATAATAAAGGGGACATATCGCGTTAAGACATCCGTCAAGGAGAGTAACGATTCTAATTTAACGTTCTCTAAAGTTGAACTATCACGAACATCAAAATCAGCAATTTTTAAACGCCGTAAATTGGAAAGATAACCAACTGTTTCTAATTTTTCTGCGATTGTTTCACCGAGTGTGCGGAGATATGTACCTTTTGAAACACGACATTTAAAAATGATAGTATTTTGGGAAAAAGACAGCAATTCGCAGCTTTTTATAGTAATTTTGCGTGGTTTTCGTTCAATTTCTTGTCCTTGATAATGATAGGTATAGAGTTTTCGTCCATTGACATGAACGGCACTTGTCATGGGTGGAATCTGATCCATCTCGCCAATCAGAGAAACTAGAACCGCTTTTATTTGGGAGATTGAAATATCACCGATTTTTTGCGTTTCAATCACTTCGCCAGTGAGATCACCGGTCGCGGTTTTTGTCCCTAATGTTAATTCCGCCAAATATTCTTTGTCAGCGTCTTCTAAGAGAGGAATTGTTTTTGTCGCATTGCCAAAACAGACAATCAATAAACCTGTCGCAAAGGGATCTAGCGTCCCCGTATGTCCCACTTTTTTCTCATGGAAAAGATGTTGGAGGCGATTGCATACATCGCGACTGGTCCAATCCTTTGGCTTATCGATAAACAAAAACCCATTCATACTTTTAATTTCTACTTATATAAAATATAATAAGTCGAATATGAAAGCAATTCGAACTGTTCTAGCTTGCTTAAGACGAGCGGATAAAACCTTTAATCTCATTCAACACGGTGATCACATCGTTATCGGTTTATCGGGTGGCAAAGATAGTGTTGTTTTAACCTATGCATTAAGTTTATATAAAAAATTTTCTCATACTGATTTTACCATTCAACCGGTCATTTTAGATCTCGGATTTCCACACTTTAACCCTCAGCCTCTCCAATCTTTTTGTGAGTCGCTAGGACTCACTTTAATCGTCAGTGATAATCGCAGTGTTTTTCCTATTTTAGAGAAGCAGCAGAAGGGAGCCAAACATCTTCCTTGTTCCATTTGCTCGCGGATGAAAAAGGCCGCTATCAACAATGTTGCCCATCAATTAGGCTATCACAAAGTAGCTTTTGCTCATCATGCGGATGATGCTGTTGAAACCTTGCTTATGAATGAAATATATGGAGCCAAGATCGGAACTTTCTCCCCTAAAATGTATCTTGAAAAAAGTGATATTGAATTCATAAGACCTCTTATTTTTGTGCGAGAAAAAGATATTCAAACGTTAATCAAAGAAGAAAATCTTCCTGTTTTGTCATCGACATGTCCCGCGGATAAAATGACCTCGCGAGAAGATATCAAAGAC
>JBAYDQ010000065.1:0-4264 GCA_041668145.1 Bacilli bacterium
CATCAAATATTATTTATTTGATGGATATTTCTAACAGCCGTTATTTAACAGTCTATCCTACCACGCCAAATTGGCGCTGCTATACTTCGACAACCGCTCAAGGAGTTGGCTCACAAATTACTTTGATTGAGTACAGTCAAAAAGTTGTTAACTATATTTCTGTGACCACGATGCCAACTATCACCTCTTATGATCTTAGCGATGCATTAGATACGACAGGTCTAGTGATTACCGCGACATATAGTGATTCATCCACGGAAGATGTGACATCAGGTTGCACTTATTCTCCCACTGTATTATCCGTCACGGGAACTCAAACGATTATTGTTACTCATACAGGTTCAGGCAAAACGACATCTTTTGATGTCACTGTTAGTACAGTTACCATTACCTCTATTTCTGTGACTTCAATGCCTTATAAAACAACCTATATTCAAGGGAACAGTCTCGTGACGGCTGGAATTGTCATCACGGCGACTTATAGCAATACAACCACAGCAGATGTCACAAGCGATTGTACCTATTCTCCTTCTCCTTTTACGACCGCTGGGACACAAACTGTTACAGTTACTCATACATTATCAGGATTGACTACTTCGTTTGATGTGACCGTTAATAGTCGCCCAGGATATATGTTTGGAGAAAACACGGACTTTGCTGATTGGACAACAGCATATGCTCAAAGAACTCTCAACTATCCTAATTTTGCTATGACATTTAGTAATGCGGATAAAAATAGCGTCACAATTACTGACATGCCGGTTTCAAAAGGTGGCACTGGTATTTTCACTAGTAATTCATTGCCGATTAAATCAATTACTTTTGGTTTTACGCAATGGACAACAAAGACACAAACCATCTCTCTCAATAAATATAAAGATAATGCCATTCCCGAAGGTGATGTAGCTACTACCTTAGATTTCCCAACTGACGGAACAACCATTACACGAACCTTTTCGACCGTGGATGTTTATGAAGTTGAAGTCGCCTTCTCAACAGCTGATAATCAAATTGGCTGGGAATATGTCAATGCCGAATTCTATGACACCACAAATGCCACAGCCTTTGCGGAAAATTTCTTAGCTAGCATTACTTGCGATGGTGGTATTACTCCTCCCAGTATTGCTAATTGGGCGACATTAGCTTCGACTTTCACTAACGATCTCACAGCTGATGATCAAGCTATTTTCTATAACGCCATCGCTAATGAAAGTGGCTCAGTCATTGATCAATGTGTGGCTCGCTATGATTTCATCGTGGCAAAATATGGTACGACTTCCTACCCTAATTTCATGGCGCGAACAATTAATCAAAGCGCTCCTTCGCATGGACTGATTTTCTCAAACTATGACACGAATATGACGATATTAGTTGTGATGTCTATTTCGCTTTTGAGTTTTACTGGACTTTCTTTATTGATGAAAAAGAAAAAGCAAAATCATTAATTTTCCATTGAATGAGGAGTGATTATCACTCCTTTTTTCTTATGTTATTTAATAAAGAATAAGAATAAAATAAATGATGAGGTTTGCAAAATGTCAAAAAATAATCATTGTCTACCCAAGTGGTCCCAAATTGTCATTGAAATCGCCGGTTCTCTTGTCGCTTTTCTCGTTTTAACATGGGCTAGTTTGAATATTAGCAAATATATCATTTATAATGATTTTTACCGAGTACGTCAAGAAGTCGAACACATTCCTGGTCTAAATAGTGGCACTACTCCCCAAGGATTAGCTTATTCCACGACTGAGGATGTTTATCTTATTTCAAGTTATAGCAATGAAGGATCATATCTTTATGCAACAGGACCAGGTGTTGAGAAGACCATTGCTCTCCCTCTTTATCAAAATGGAGAAGTTTTTAATGGCCATGTTGGCGGAGTTGCCACCAGTGGTCCCAATGTCTATCTTGCTGATGGCGGTCATATCTATCTTCTCTCATTAGGAGATGAAGTCTTGCGCAATAGCAGTGGAAAAATTGATATCGGCACGGGCTATGAAGTTAATAATAGTGCTTCTTTTGTTTTCGCTAATGATGACTATCTGTATGTCGGGGAATTTCATGATGTTAAACATAACTACATCTGCGATCATCCCTATGAAAATAATAACGCGATTGTCGCTCAATACGCTCTTAGCGATTTTTCTAATTATGATTATGATGGAAGCGGAGTCATTACTCCAGTGATGAATATATCAATCCGCGATCAAGTTCAAGGTTTTGCGATTAAAGATGATGGCACTATTGTTTTATCGACTTCATATGGTATTGCTTCTTCGCGTTTCTTTATTTATGATTCCACATGTTTGATCAATAGTGGTCTTTCTTTATATGGAGCACCTCTATACGCACTTAGTCATCAAACAAGTTTACTAGTTGCGCCTCCAATGATGGAAGATCTCGACATCAAAGATAATCGTATCATTGTCTTCAATGAGTCGGCGTGCAACAAATATGTATTTGGCAAATTCTTCTTTGCTGATCAAATCCTCTCGTTAGCCATTTAAAAGAAAAAAAGCCCATTTTGCGGGCTTTTTATTTAAATTATTATTTTTTTAAAGGATTAATATCATTTTTCTGATAATCAAAAGGAACTCTTTTCCACTGAAAATCACCCGCGGTTTTAATGACACCACGGCAAGCCTTTTCAATACAGCGGTAGTAAATATAGACAACTTTGCTCGCTTCTTTACAGGTGTGATAAGAGGCGATAAAGTGGCCGTCGAGACTATATTGATAAATCTGCGAATGTTTCCAATGGAGCATTTTGATAGTTGCCCTTTTGCTTTTATAACAAATAAGTATCGTGCTTTCTTGGAAAATATCTAAAATAATTTAATTATCAAACTCTTATTTTGGCTATTATGTAGTATACTAATAATAATGAACCGCATCATTGTTATCGCTGGAGATTTAGCGAGTGGAAAATCCACTCTTGCTGATAATTTAAAAGAAAGATTTTCCTTTTTTTGTTTGAAAAAAGATGTCTATAAAGAATTAATTTGTGATGAAATAGGTTTTGCTAATCGTCAGGAGAATCTTAAGATTAGTCACTTGACAATGAAACTTCTTTTTTTGATAGCTCAAGAGGCGATGGAAGAAGGCATTGATCTTATTTTTGAAGCTAATTTTCATTCTCATGAACTAGCGCAAATCACTTTATTAATTAAGCAATTTCATTATCATTCACTCTTTCTTAATCTCACCAGTGACATTGAGGTTTTATATCAACGATTTTTAAAGCGCGTTCCATCGCGCCATCCCGCTCATCTAAGCGGTCAGCTCCAAGATAATTTTTCGAATTTTAAACAATATATTGAACAATCGCGCGATGAAATAAAGGACTATTCTTTTTACCATCTTGATACGACAAACAAAGAGTCGTTAATCACTTTAAATGAAGTTTTACTTATCATGAAGGAGAATAACTTCTAATATGGAAAACCATCATCCCTTCACTCTTGAACAGCATCGGCCCACCAGCGTCCGCTATGGGAAGGTTTTTATTACGACTATTTCCTTAGATGTTCCTCGTGAAAAGAAAAGAATTATCCGTGTCTATCTCCCTGAAGATTATCATCCCGAACAACGCTATGCGGTTTTGTATATGTCGGATGGACAAAATCTTGTCGATAAATATACAAGTGCTTATGGCGATTGGAAATTAGATCAGAAAATGCATCAATTAATTAAAGAAGATTATCCATCTTTTATTATTGTCGGCATCGATTGCCCCAAAAATCCTCTCTCTCGTATTTTGGAATATTCATTTTCCACCGTTCCGTTTATTCCCAAAAAGCAAAATGGCATATCTTTTAGCCCCCACACGCATACTTATGGAGATGAACTGCTCTCTTGTTTAGTGAACAAGATCAAGCCTTTAATCGATCAGTGTTTTTCCACAAACGAAATCGCTGGTATTGGCGGTTCTTCTATGGGAGGTGTCTTTGCCCTTAATGGTTTTATTTCCTATCCGCAAACTTTCTCTTTTTGTCTCTCGTTTTCTCCTGCTTACAATCTTTATATCCAAGATATCTTCAAACAATATTTAGAAAGTAAAAATATGAGATTATATAACAACGATAACACTCTAGTTCTTTATACAGGGACAGTTGGGTTTGAAAAACAATTTTTCCAGCCGACCATTAAAATGTATCAATATTTTGAACATCAGCATTTTGACGAGCATCACCTCGCTTTATTCATTGACTCCCGGGGCATTCATCATGAGGCAACATGGAGCATTTATTTTATGGAGGCCATG
>JBAYDQ010000066.1:0-4239 GCA_041668145.1 Bacilli bacterium
ATTACTAGTGCTTTTTTAACTCCTTTTGCGCTCGGAATTAGTCAAGCCCTCCATCAGGACATTTTAATCTCGGGATTCGGGATGATTGCCTTCATTTCTGTTACCCCATTAATTATTGTGCAAATTTTAGGTATAATGTATGAACAGAAAGTTCGAAAAATTAAGGATGTTGAGAATCGACTTCTCGAGGCTGAGATTAAGCCTTTAGTCGATGAGCAAAAAGCCCGAGTGAAGGAGAAACAATCATGAGTTATGATGTGTCCCAGATGTTAATTGTTATTGCCTCGCGAAAACAAAAAGACAAATTGATTGCTGAACTTCGTAGTCATAATGCTTTTTACATTAATTCGATGTATGGTCACGGATCTTTAGAGGGAAGTAAATTCGCTAATCTTTTTAGTTTTTCGAGCGAGTCAGAAAAAATTGTTATCTCTTCTTTCATTCGCTCTTCACAAGTCGACGAAATATTGAATGTTCTCGAAGAAAAATTTCATTTTAATCAGGTTAATACTGGTTTTGCTTTTACGATACCGATTGAAAGGTTATCTCATTAGGAGGTTATGGATATGGAAAATAATCAAAACATGAAAGCTCTCTTTATCATCGTTAACGCGGGCTTTGCTAACACCGCTGTCGAATTAGCTCAAAGTTGTGGCGCGGGAGGGGCAACCATTCTTTCCGCTCGTGGTTCAGGAGCTAAATACTCTTCTTTTCTCGGTCTCCAATATGAACCAGAACGAGAGATTTTCATCAGTGTTGTAACTAATGAAGTTGCCGATAAAATTGTCGATGCTATCGCGCAAAAATTAGGTGAGGGAACACCGACAAACGGCATTTGTTTTACGATGCCTGTTGAAAAAATGACGAACATCACAAAGAAATAGTTCATATGCAAATAAAAGACCCATTATTGGGTCTTTTTTAATCTTTATATCTCGTTAACTATCGCATCAAGAAGAGGATAATCGCTTTCTTTTAGCGATGATCTAATCGTCAAACTTAAATCGCTAATTTGGCAATTCTTCAATTCATGAATCATCTTAGTCATAACGCTTTTCGCTTGAGGGGCCCAACTGCCATTTTCGACGAGATAGAATTTTTTATTCTGGAGGTTATGCTCTTGCAACATCCGCAAATAATTTTCCATCTTAGGATATAATCCAGTATTAAAAGTCGGGGAGAGGAGAATGATTTTTGAATAGATAAATGTTTCGGACAAAGCATAGCTAACATCAGTTAAATTTAATGATGAACAAGCGACTGGAATCTGTTTCTTTTTTAATTGATCAAGCAGATATAAAGCCGCTTTTTCGGTATGTCCATAAATAGTCGCATAAAGGATTAAAACCCCTTCTTGCTCGGCTTGATAATGCGACCATTTTTCATAGTAGTTGATCATCTCATTGATATCATCTTCGTGGACTTGACCGTGGAGCGAGAGAATTCGATCAATTTGGAGAGGTTTGATCTTTCGCAAGACATTACTGACGTTAAACCCGTATTTTGAAATGATGTTGGCATAGTATCTTCTCGTTTCATCAAGCGAATACTTTTTATCTTGGCAATTGACTTCATAGACTTGATGAGAAGTGACAAAAGAGCCAAAAGCATCTGCAGAAAATAATGAATGAGTCATTTTTTCATAGCTCATCATCACTTCAGGCCAATGAACCATTGGTGCTTCGATAAATTGAAGAGTATGCTGTCCTAAATTCAATTCATCGCCTTCTTTGATGATATGAAATTTCACTTCGGTTAGGTGAGGAAAAAAGTTTTTAAAAAGAGTTAATCCCATCGTCGAAATAAAGATCTCGATTTGGGGATATTTTTTAATGACATCAATGACGCCGCTTGTGTGATCGGGCTCGAGATGATGAATGACTAAATAGTCGAGCGGTCTCCCTTTTAAGCCTTGGGCTAAATCAATAAGAAATTCATCGTTCACTTCTTTAGCGGCGGTATCCAATAAACAAGTCTTATTATCTAACAAAAGGTAAGAATTATAGGACATTCCTTGATTCAAGGGTATCTCACCTTCAAATAATTTTTGTTCCCATTTTATCTCGTGAAACATCAATAAGTTATCCGTAATTTGTTCAATCATAAATTTGCCTCTTCACTATTATAAACGAAAGAAAGTTATTTTCTAATAAAAGCACATTTTTTTGCTCTTGGTTTTTTAAATCGTTATTTTTTCAAGAAAAATATTGCGATTATGCCTAAATAAACTTGATAATATCAACTTTTATATTGAAAAGAGATCTTTAGAGAATTACAATTTCTCCATAAAAATAAAGGATTTTCTCATATGGCAAACTTTACTAATAATGACATCATAAAGATGGCAAAAGATGACGATGTTCGTTATGTCCGCCTTCAATTTACCGATATTATCGGAACGATTAAGGCCGTCGAGATTCCTGTTAGCAAATTAAAAGAGGCTCTCGATGGACAAATTATGTTTGATGGTTCTTCCATTGAAGGTTTTGTTCGTATTAAGGAAGCTGATATGTATTTGCGACCCGATATTGACACTTGGATGGTGATGTCGTTTGAGAATATGCAATATGGGAAAGTAGCGCGTTTAATCTGCGATGTTTATACTCCCAAAGGTGAACCATTTGTCGGCGATCCTCGTTATATATTGAAACAAAATATTGTCAAGATGAAGGAAGCGGGTATCGCCACCTTCAACGTCGGCTTTGAACCAGAATTTTATCTTTTCAAACTTGGGGAAAATGGTAAGCCTGACCTCAATGGTTTTATCGATAAGGCTTCTTACTTTGATTTAGCCCCTCTTGATGGATCGGAATACGTTCGCCGTGATATCGCTCTCGAATTAGAAAAATTAGGCTTTGTCGTGCAAACTTGTCATCACGAAGTCGGCCCCGGACAAAATGAAATCAATTTCAAATATGATGATGTCTTAACGACTTGTGACCGCGTTCAAACTTTTAAGCAAGTGGTTAAAGTAATTGCCCGTAAACACGGCTATGCGGCGAGTTTTATGCCTAAACCGGTCAAAGGCTTGGCTGGTAGTGGTATGCACACCAACTGTTCTTTGGCGGATGAAAAAGGCATTAATTTATTTGCTGATCGTCAAGATCCATCGCAATTATCGATGCTATGCAAAAAATGGATAACGGGCATTATCCATCACATTCGGCCTTTAGCTTTTATTCTTAATCCAACGATAAACTCCTATAAACGCTTAGTTTCGGGATATGAAGCCCCCATCTATGCTTGTTGGAGTGATTCAAATCGTTCCTCTTTGATTCGCATTCCCTCCATCCATGGTCAATGCACGAGAACCGAAATTCGTTCTGTTGATCCTACCGCTAATCCATATCTTGCTCTTTCAGCGATTTTAGCCGCAGGATTAGATGGCATTAAAAATGTTAAAGAGAGCGAAATTGTTCCACCCGTTAATGACAACATTTTTGCCTTAACCGAAGAGCAGCGTTTAGCTCTTAACATCACGCAATTACCAGAGAGTTTAAAAGACGCTCTTGAAGAATTCAAAACTGATAAACTAATTCAAGATGCCCTCGGACATCACATCAGCAGCAAACTGATTGAAGGAAAAACCATTGAATGGAAAAATTATTCATTGGTTGTCACGGATTTTGAATTAGCGCATTATTTCTAATTTCCATAAGAATTATTACAATAAAAAAGCTAGATAAAATCTAGCTTTTATTTTTCATTATAATATATATCTATTCAGCGAATTTTTTGAGCAGTTCAGCAGTGGTGAAGACTTTAGCAGCGTAAACTTCTTGAAGATATTTGATGCCGTAATCATAATCTTCTTTGGTGAAGGAATTGGTCGCGTCGCTAGCCACATAGACTGTGTAACCTAATTGATAGGCATCGGCCGAAGTGTGACGAACACACATATGGGTATGTAGACCAGCCATAATGACAGTATCGACATCTAATTCTTTTAAAAGCAAATCAAGGTCAGTGTGAAAGAAACCGCTATAGCGTCTTTTTTCGACGACATAGTCTTTCTCTTTAGGACCGAGTTCAGGAATAACTTTAGCACCTTCAGTTCCTTTAATAGCGTGATCACCCCATAATTTTAATTCATGGTCGATTCCCGCTAAATGCGAATCGTTGCAGAAGATGACCGGGACATTATATTGACGAGCGCCTTCTAATAATTTTTGGGTAGTAGGAACAATCGCTAATCCACGATCACATTTAAGGGCTCCAGTCACAAAGTCATTGAGCATA
>JBAYDQ010000067.1:0-4211 GCA_041668145.1 Bacilli bacterium
GCTTTTATTAAGACATGATAACGCCGATATTCGTCTAACAGAAATCGGATATAATATTGGCTTAGCTACCGAAGAGAGATATCAACATTATCAAGATAAAATGTCAGCCATAAAAAGAACTATGGATATATTGAAAACTTCTTATGTAGGTGTTAAAAAAGATATCAATGACTATCTTCTTTCAATTGGTTCAAGTGAATTAAAAGGTGGCATTCAAGCCTTCGAATTATTACGCCGCCCAAATGTTAAATTAAATAAAATTCGCGAATTGATTCCTGATTTGCGGGATATTTCATTAAATAATAATGTCATGGAAGAAATTGAAATCATGGCTAAATATGAAGGATATATCGCTAAGCAAAAACATGAAGCGGAAGCGATGCGAAAAATCGAAGAGATGAAAATTCCTCTTAATTTTGATTATTTAAATATGGATGGACTTCGTATTGAAGCTCGTCAAAAATTACAAGCCATTCAACCTTTAACTATCGGTCAAGCTTCACGCATTGCTGGCGTCAATCCATGTGATGTATCAATACTAATACTTAATGTAAAAAGGAGTTTTGCCCATGAATAAAGAAGTCTTAAAAGAATTTTTAATTTCTCGTTGCATTTTGTGCGATGACCATCAAGCTAATCAACTCGAAGAATTGATGATTCAAACACTAAAAACAAATGAACTATTTAATCTCACCGCTATTACTGATCCCTCCATTTTTATGGAGAAAATGGTTCTTGATAGTGCGATTGGTATGTTTGATCAAGATTTAACGAATCTCAAAGTGATTGATGTTGGAACAGGAGCGGGTTTTCCTGGATTAGTTTTATATGTGCTTAATCCGGGAATGAAACTTACTCTATTAGATGCGACTAAAAAGAAGATTGACTATCTGAGGAATTATAGTGAAGAACATCAATACAAAATTGATTTTATAAATGAGCGGGCTGAAGAATACGCTCGCACTCATCGCGAAGAGTTTGATGTCGCTTATGCGCGTGCTTTAGCGCCCCTTAATGTGTTAGTGGAAACCATTATTCCTCTTTTAAAAATTGACGGAAAACTCATTGCCTTAAAAGGTCCAGGTGCCTTTGAAGAAATCGCAACATCGCAAAAAGCTTTCCAAAAACTCAATTGTCATCTACAAAAAATCTATGAAGAAACACTGCCAGAATCTAATGAGAAAAGATCGGTTATCGTTATTGTTAAAGATGAGATTACATCACAACAATATCCACGAAATTACAAAGATATTAAATCGCGTCCTTTATAATGCTTAGAGAACTTTTTGTAATTGATATATAATTGATATATAATGTTCCACGAGGAACAAATATGACTAAAATAATCGCAATCGCTAATCAAAAGGGAGGAGTGGGAAAGACAACCACATCAATCAATCTTTCTTCCGCTCTTGCTCATTTTTCTCGTCGTGTCTTATTAATTGATATGGATCCGCAAGGTAATTCTTCGCGTGGCCTCGGCGTGGATATCACTTTGATAAATAAATGTATTTTTGATGTTTTGACAGGCGATTCGGATATTAATACAACGATACGTAAAACAATGATTAAAACTCTTGATCTCTTGCCTTCAAAATTGATCCTTGCCTCAATTGATGTCGTGGCTGGAAAGACGGAAAAACCATTTTTTTTGCTAAAATCGGCAATTGAACAAATTAAAAAAGAGTACGACTATATCATTATTGATTGCCCGCCTAGTTTAGGTTTTTTAACTGTCAATTCTCTCGTCGCCGCTCACTCGGTTTTAATTCCCGTTCAATGTGAATATTTTGCGATGGAAGCTGTCGCTCAAATTCTTTCTAGTGTTTCTCGCATTCAGTCGACATTTAATCCTGATCTTGGCATTGAGGGCTTCTTAATGACCATGTATGATTCAAAAACGAGATTAGGAACGGAAATTACCACCCAAATTCGTGGCCTTTTCAAAGAAAATACTTTTTTAACGCAAATTCCTCGTAATATTTCGATTCCGGAAAGTAACGCTAAAGGATTACCTGTGACGGTTTATCGTCCGAATAGTAGTGGATCATTAGCTTATTTTTCTTTAGCTAAAGAAGTTATTGATCATGAAGAAAGATAACAACGATAAAATTCTTCGCTCCTCTTTGTCGACGTTATTAAAACGTTTTTCTAACACAGATATTATTTCTTCGCTCGAAAAAGAATATTCAAGTTCAGCACCAGGATCTATCCGTCTTTCATTGATTGATGATAATCATGTTTTAAAAAAAGCACGAATTAATGAGCAAAAACTCAATCTTGTTATCAATCAACTAAAAGAAAAAGGTTTCACTTCGCCTTTATTAGTGGTGGAAAAGAATAATCGTTATGAGGTTATCTATCCGCGTATTTATTATGTTGCTGCTCGCAAATTGAATATTGAAAATATTCCCTGCACTCTTATTAATATTGCCGAAGAAGACACACTCGTTTTTTTAGCCAAACGATTAGAAGAAGATAAGAATAGCAATATTGTCGAAATGTCTTTGATTCTTAATCGCTTACAAAAGAAATATCATTTTACACAAGCGGATATCGCTGGAATGATGCAACAATCTCGCTCACAAATCACCAACATCATGCGACTAATTAAAATGCCTGATTTTGTTTTAAAGGACATCTCTAATGATAAATTATCATTTGGGCATGCTCGTGCGATTTCAACGCTTAGCGAAAAAGATATCGAAATTATCATTCCTCAAATATATGAGAAAAAACTTTCAGTTCGAGAAATAGAAAGATTGGTCTATGGTTTGAAAAAGAATTCGTATTTACTAAATGAAGAAAAAGAGATAAAAGCGCAATATTCGTGCGAAGTTAGTATTACTCCCAAAACCATTTCTTTAAGTTTTAAAAGCGAAGAAGAACGTGAAAAATTTATCGCCACACTCACACGTAAGTGATATATAATAAAAACACTTCAGGGCAACGAGTAACGTGACCGGTGGTAAACCCCACGAGCTAGAAATAGCAGGAACTTGTGAAATTCAAGTGGCGACAGTAAAGTCTGGATAGAAGAAGTCTTTTGGCTCTGAATAAAGGAGCCTTTTATTTTTATGTCTGACTTTAACGTATGGCGAATCGTTATTGCCTCTATTGGTTTGATAGTCTTTTTTATTTTTTCTATTATTAAAGGTTCTGACGCCAAGATTAAATTTATCAATGCAAGATTTTTAGCTCGTACCGGTGTTTTCGCCGGTATTTCGGTCATCCTATATATCGTGCCTTTTCTCAATTTTAATATTCCTTTTTTTCCAGTTTTTTTAAATATGCATTTTGATGAAGTTCCAGCTCTTATGGCGGGTTTTGCCTATGGACCATGGTCCGCCATTTTTGTCGTTATTATTAAAACAATTGTCAAATTACCGATGACTTCTACTTTGGGAGTCGGGGAACTATCTGATCTTCTCTGTTCTTTGGCTTTTGTTGTTCCAGCGTCACTCATCTATCAAAAACACCGAAAGATTAGTTCAGCTTTATTAGGACTAACTGTTGGAACAATTTCGCAATTGCTTGTCTCCAGTTTTCTTGTAACTTTTGTTATTCTTGATTTCTATATCTTTGTGATGGGGTGGAGCGAAAGTCAATTATTAGCCCTTTGTCAATTAGCTAATCCAAGTGTTACTTCTCTTCGATGGCCTTACTTTTGGTTTGTATCTATGCCATTTAATGCAATTAAAGATCTTCTCGTTGTGATATTAACATTTCTTCTTTACAAGCGAATTCATCATGTTATCGATAAAATTGGGGCACAAAAAAACTAGGCAATCGAGCCTAGTTTTTATATCAGTTATTCCTCAACGGAAATTGCACCAACAGGGCAGACGCCAACTGCATCTTCATCGGCAACACCAGTAATGGGTTCTGCTAAACCATCATCACCGATTTTAATGTCGTCCGGATAAGTGCCTGCACAGCAACCACAACCGATGCATAAGCTTTTATCGATTTTAATTTTTTTCTTGGCCATCGATATGTCCTCCTAATTGTTATAGAACGATTATAAAAATAAATGAATTTTTTTGCAACTAATAGAACAATAATATTTTTAAGCCTTTTTATATCTATAAAGTCATGATTAATGAATAAAATATAAAAAAAGCAAAAAGAGACTATAAAGTTATGTTAATTTTTAGTAAACTAAAATAAATAAGGTTTATGGAAGAAACACGTGTAACGAAATATAAAAA
>JBAYDQ010000068.1:0-4201 GCA_041668145.1 Bacilli bacterium
AAAGCTGATCACTTCTCTATTATTGATAAAGTGAGACAAGTTTCTTCACAAGAAGAAATTCCTTTGACTCTTTCAATTGGTATGGCTCGTGATTTTCCTGATGTCATTAAGCTAAATGAACTGGCTATTTCCGCTCTCGATATCGCGATGTCTCGTGGTGGAGATCAAGCTGTCGTCAGTGTTTTTGGCAGCGAAATGGAATTTTATGGGGGCAAAACTGAAGCTCAGGAAAAGCGTAACCGTGTTAAAGTTCGTGTTTTAGCTGACTCGTTGATCAGTTTAATTCGTAACGCCTCAAATATTTTGATTATGGGACATGTCGAAATG
This sequence comes from Bacilli bacterium, assembly GCA_041668145.1. Classification (GTDB taxonomy): domain Bacteria; phylum Bacillota_I; class Bacilli_A; order RFN20; family CAG-826; genus JAAYDH01. The sequence goes on from JBAYDQ010000068.1 coordinate 328, forward strand.
GATATGGATGCCCTTGGTTCTTGTCTTGGCATTAAAGCGATGTGTAATCGTTTAGATAAGCCATCATATATCGTCGTTGATTTGAAAAACACCGAAACGAAAGCCCGTTCAACAATCACGACTTCTTTTGGCAAAAATGAACTAGATGATTTGATTATCAATTCTAATGATGCCGTTTATAAAGTAAGCGCTGATACCTTGCTCGTCGTAGTTGATGTTCACATTCCTTCAATGGTCATGGCTCCTGTTTTGTTGGAGAAATGCTCAAAGGTTGTCGTTATTGACCATCATCGTCGAGCGGAAGAATATATTGAAAATCCTGTCTTCAATCATATTGATGCCGCCGCTTCTTCGACATGTGAATTAGTGGCCGAATTTATTCGCTTTTCTTCTATTAACCCTCGTATTGAGATACCCCCTATTTATGCGACAATTATGCTTTCGGGAATTTTCCTAGACTCATCATTTTTTAAAAGCAAAAATACTGGTATTCGCACTTTTGAAGCCTCGACAATTCTCAAAGAATATGGCGCCGATAATTCGCTAGCTTATGACTTCTTGAAAGATGATTATGAAGAGCATAAAGCGGTGACGGATCTCATTAGCAATCTTGAGCATCCATACTATGGAGTCGTGGTTGCCATCGGAGGTGAAGATCGCGTTTTTGATCAAGCGACGATTGCTAAAGCTGCCAACGAATGTTTGACTTTTAAAGGTATTCACGCCGCGTTTATCGTGGGAAAAACGGGCAATCGTGACATTCGTATGTCAACGCGTAGCGATGGGACAATCAATGTCCAATTAATTGCGGAAAAATTAGGTGGTGGTGGTCACTTTAGCAGTGCCGCTGTCGCCTTTGATAGCTCTTCCATTAGCGAAGTAAAAAGCGCATTGTTAGCCGTTCTTGAATCTAATCTTCAAGAAGCCACTAATGACGCTAAACGTTCTAAAGGAAACAAGGAGGATTAGATGATGAAAGTAATACTTTTAGAGAATGTAAAAAAAGTTGGTAAAAAGGATCAGACGATTGATGTTAGCGATGGCTATGCCACCAATTATTTAATTCCTCATAAATTAGCTGTTCCTTTGACGAAAAAGAGTCTTGAAGTACTAGATAGCCAAAAGCAAGTAGAAAGAGACAATGAAGAAAAAGCCAGAAGCGAGGCCCTTATTCTAAAGAATAAATTGGAAGCAATTGTTATTGAAATACCAATTAAGAGCGGCAAGGATGGAAAGCTTTTTGGTAATGTTTCACTTAAAAGAGTGGAAGAAGAACTATTAAATAAATATCAATTACAAATTGATAAGAGAAAGTTTATCGACAAAGGAACTCTTGACACCTTAGGATATTTCAAATTAAAAATTGAACTTTATAAAGGTGTGATTGGTCTCGTTAACGTTCATATCATTGAGGAGGTCAAGTAAATGGCAAATAGTAAATCTAATGTCAATTATTTACCTTCTAATCCGCAGGCTGAACAAGCTTGCTTAGGTTCCGCTTTTTTGAGTCGCGATGCTTTGTATAGTGTCATCAGCGAACTGGAGATTGATGATTTCTTTGAAGCAAAGAATCAAACCCTTTTTCGAGTGATTAAAACTTTAGCGGAACGAAAAGTCAACGTTGATGTTTTAACTGTTTCGGAAGAATTAATTAACTTAAAAGCCCTCGATGAAATAGGCGGAGTAGAATATCTTAAAGAATGCTCAGATTCAATGGTCGCTCTTTCAAGTCTAGATTTTTATATCTCCATTGTTAAAGATCAATCTGTTTTGCGTCATATGCTGAGTACTATTCGTAGCATTGATAGTGCTTATATGAATTCCGAAATTGAAGATGTGAACGATTTTATTTCACATAGTGAACAGCAATTCAAAGATTCGACCGAGAAGCGTCGCGTCTCGACTTTCAAAAACATGGAAGAGGTCACAAAGATTGTTCAAATGGGTATTAATACCCAACAAGTGGCTAATGAAGATGGTGTCACGGGTTTAACAACCGGTTACGCTAATCTCAATAAATATACGGCGGGTTTTCAAAAAGGAGAGTTGACGATTGTCGCCGCCCGTCCTTCAGTTGGTAAAACAGCCCTTGCCTTAAATTTCGCTTATAAAGCCGCGACGCGAGCTAATGTTCCAGTTGCTATTTTCTCTCTTGAAATGTCGAGCGAACTTCTTGTTAAACGTCTTGTTGCTTCGACGGCGAGCATTCCTCTTGATAAAATTAATACGGGAAATCTTAATCCAGTCGATCGCGCTGAACTTTCTAATGCGATTCGCGAAGTATCAGGAGTACCAATTTTTATCGATGATTCCTCATCTATTCGTTTGATGGATATCGTTGCTAAATCTCGTCAGCTCCAAGCTAAATACCCCAATTTAGGACTGATTATTGTCGACTATTTGGGACTTGTCACCACAGGTGAAAAATCAAAGAATCCTGATTCACGCCAAGAAGAAGTTCGTAAAATTTCTCTCACTTTGAAAGCCTTAGCTAAGGATCTGAAAGTCCCCGTTATCGCTGTTTCTCAACTATCACGTGAAGTTGAAAAACGTGATAATAAACGCCCAATGATTTCCGACTTACGTGATTCGGGTTCCATTGAACAGGACGCTGATGTCGTTATGCTTTTATATCGTGAAGACTACTATAGTCTTTATAAAAAAGAAAGTAATCGTTCAGGAAATAAACAGATGAAAGATCTAACTCCATCTGAAAAAATTGAGCAAGCGAAAACAGCCCAGCTAAAACAAATGAATGAATCAATTCCGGGCAATGCTTCTTATGTTGAAGTTAATGTGGCTAAAAATCGAAACGGTCAAACTGGTGTGGCGGGGTTATTCTTCTTTAAGAGTTTTGGTCGTTTTGAAGCTCCTTCTTCCGACTGGGATGAGCAAATGCGCAACCTCAGTAGTAATGATATTGATTAATTATGTATTTTAATATCATTTCAAGTGGTTCAAAAGGTAACGCCTCTCTCGTCATCAATCATCAAACAGTTATCCTTATTGATATGGGCATAACTTTGCAGCGCCTAGAAGAAGGGCTGCAAGAAGTCGGATTGCATATCAAAGATATCAATGCCGCTATATTTACCCACAATCATTCCGATCACATTAAAGGAATTCAATTTCTTTCTCCTCAGATAATGTATGCGCTCGAGGGAACTTTGCCCTCTTCTTTAAGCCACATCGTTCATCTATTTGAACCATTTACAATCGGCGACTTTAAGATTACACCTTTTAAGACGAGCCATGATGCCAGCAACCCATGCGGCTATATTTTAGAGTCCGATGATGAAAAATTGGTATATATGACGGATACTGGTGTTTTTTGTTCTGAATCACTTCCCTATGTAAAAAACCCTACTTATTTAATCATTGAATCTAATCACGATATTAAAATGCTTCTTCACACCGATCGGACTTATGAATTAAAATCTCGCATTATGTCCAATCTCGGACATCTTTGCAATGAAGATTCAGCGATTGCAACTTGTGAAATTATTGGACCTAACACAAAAGAGATTATTCTCGCCCATCTTTCCGAAGAAGCGAATACTCCTGAATTGGCTCTTTCGGCCTATCATTCTGTCTTTCAATATTTTGGTGTTGATGTTAATAAATATCGGCTCATCTGCGCTCATCAGCATTATAGTGTGCAAGGAGGGCATAAAGAATGAAAATTCGTCTCCTCGTTATTGGAAAAATCAAAGAAAAATATCTCAAAGAAGGAATTAATGAATATCTCATCCGTTTAAAACCATACGCTCAAATTGACATCGTCGAAGTGAATGACGAATCTGTTCGAGATAACGCCACTCTTTCTGATATTGAAATTGCGAAGAATAAGGAAGGACAAAAAATTTTGAAGTTC
>JBAYDQ010000069.1:0-4071 GCA_041668145.1 Bacilli bacterium
CGAATATCAATTTTTAATAAAATAACCCGCAAAAACGGGTTATTTTCAATGATATTACTTACAAATTAACTCATTTAAGGACTTTTCGCTTAGCAGATCATGGACTTGTTGGTAACGAGAAATGACCGTGTTCTTTGTTTTAAAATACAAATCGTTAATAATTTTATCCTCACTTGTTTTTGATTTCAAATATGCAGTTTCTGGGGTTTTGTTTAGTTGCTCTTCAATTACCGTCAATAAACATCTTCGATAAAGTGACAAAATTGATGTTTCAAGCCAGTAATCAAATTGGCAATCAGGAAAATTTCGCTCAGCGTTTTTGAAAGAAATATAGAATGGTAATCCATCATTTGGGTTATGCCATAAATCGACATAAGCATAATCAAAATGATGAGTGTCTTTAATATATGTATAAGCATCAGCACACACAATTTTAATCTTCTCTTTTTGTGCTAATTGAGGAAGGATGAATTGATTAAAGAAATTGATTATCTTTTTATCTTTTTCAATAATTGTAAGCGATTTGACTTCATCCTTTCTAATGGCATGAAAAACGAAATACCCCATTCCTAAACCAAAGGTCACAACGTCTCCATGAGCGTGGCTAATTGGGGTGATATGAGTGTTGATTTCATTAGGGATAATAGACATCCAAACTTCATCATTTTGAGCGAGGGCTAAATATTCAACCGAAGAAGCAAAATAACCAACTTTTTGGATTTCGCGATAGTCTTCTTCATTAACGCTAATCTCGTCATATGAAAAAGCTTGGTAAGGTTTGTAGATCTCCTTTTTAAAAGTGTAATTTCCAAACGATGTTTCTGGTATTTTTAGCGATTGAATATATTCATCATTTAGAATGATTTTTTCATCTAAACATTTTAAATCAGGTTTAATTTGTTTTTGAACAATATCGTTATCCTCATCATTTGATAAAACAACATCGAATTTAGCTAACATTTTAACTAAGTAATCTTCTTCCGAGTTGGCTATTTCGTTATTTTCAGAAATCTTGAAAAAATACTGGAGCATCTCAGCGATAGAAATATTGATATCTTTGATTTCTAGGAGATGATTAATTTTATTAAGATCGGATTGATTAATTGTAAATTTCACGTCCATATTTTAGCAGTAATTTACCCAAGAAAGTAGGAATTGTCTTTTAAAAGTGTTAAAATCAGGCATGGCTCTCAAGAAAGCATACTGCACTCATTGTCATGTGGGTGATGAGAAGGATCGAATTTTTGAAGTTAATTCCGACGCTGAAGCGTGCTTTTGTCCACGCTGCATGACGCAGTATATTCCTTCTATTCCCATCGCTGCCTTCGAGTCATTTATTGCTAAACAAATTAATCAGGCTGATAAAAATCTATTCTCGGCTATTGACTACTATAAGTCCTATGTGATGTACGCTCACGTATTAGAATTAGACCCGAATAATATTCGTGCTTTATTTGGAAGGTTGCTCGCTCTTATTTATATGTCTAGTTTAAGGAAAACTCATTTTCAAAATGTTGTTTTATTGCTTAATGAGGAAAAAGATATATTTCGAAAAACTTCGAATGAAAAACTCTATCTAGGATTTTTACATCGCGTTTGCAACGCCCTTGATGAGTATTATGTTCTCTTTCGGAAAAAACTGATTACTCATCATTATTTTTATGATGTCGATTGTATAAAACTATATTTCAAAAACTTGAGTGATATTCAAAAACTCAGAACTTTTATTCTAAAAGAATACCGTTTCATACAAGCTCGTCATGATGAACCAGATGTCAAGTTAGCCATCGCTTCTTTAGAAAAATCAATCAGTTCTCAAAGTGAGGAAATGAATAAGAAATGGTTAACTGCTGATGGATATGCATATGGATTTGTTGGCACTTCTCAATCTGGGGATCTCCTCCTTGGAAGAAGCGATATAATCAATACTGTAAAAATTGCTCGTTATCGGCCAAAAGCATTGCTTCACGAAAGAACAAATCGAAAAAATAAATTGATCAATGATCAAGTATTCCCAAATTTTTTGTCTCTTTATCGCCTCGAAAAAGTTTCTCTTCCAACAACGATTATTTTATTTGTTTTGAGTATTATCAGTTTGATTTGCACCCTTACATTCCTATCGACGTCTTTTTATCAAATTCTCGTAGTAGTTACGTGTTTACTCTTCACTTGCGCAACTGGCTTTCTTTTTGCCTATATCTTCAGTTTGTATCGCTTAGTAAAACGTCATCGTTTAATAAGTTGATTAATTCTTAAATAGGTTAATAATTTATTAAGAGCTTTTCCTCGATGGGAAAGCTTGTTTTTTAATTCTTGATCCATTTCGCCATAAGTCAGTTGAGTTGAATCTTCAATAAAGATTGGATCATAACCAAATCCAGTTTTTCCATGAGGTTCTAAGGCAATTTTTCCTTGTATACGTGCTTCAAAACGAAGAGGTTTATCTTCGATATTGAGAAGAGCAATGCTACATACAAATGCCGCTTTCCTATCTTTATTTTCTAATTGTTTTAATATTTCATTGATGGCGTTCTGATGACCATTGTATTTTTGGGCAAAACGAGCAGAATGTAAACCAGGCTGATTATCAATCGCTTCAATTTCTAATCCTGAATCATCGCTGATAATTGGCAAATTTGTATACTTCTTTACCGCCAAAGCTTTAATGAGAGCATTATCAAAATAGGTATTTCCATTTTCTTCAATATCTTCTGGGTGGATATTCAAATCTTTCAAACCATAGACGATGATACCATGGGGTGTAAGAATCTGACGAACCTCCTCCAATTTATGTAAATTATTGGTCGCCAAAACCATTTCGTAATTCATATTAATTATTATATGCGACAACACTCATTCCTAAGCCGTCATTGCCTAAATGAATAAAGAAGACTGGTCTGACCGTCCTAATGCGAGAAACAGCAATTTTGGGAAACGCGGTTTTGATTTGATTAATAAATTTCTCAGCTAAGTCATTCTGTTGGAGATCGACAATTTTGACAAATAATTGAGTGAACTTTTCTGATAAAGCTTTAATTGTGGTCATAAAAGTACCTAAAACTTTGGACATGTTTAATTCTTTCTTGAAGAGTTTCAATTTTCCTTCTTGCATATCGATAATTGGTTTAATGTGCAAAATTGTTCCCAATAATCCCGCGATCTTGGATAATCTTCCTCCATTTACCAAATGTTTCAAATTTAAAACACTGAATTGAATTCTTGTATTGGGCACTCGATTATTAAATGCTTGAATAATATCGCTAAAAGTCGCCATTTTGTTTTCGAACAATGGCAATAATGTTTCGATTAAATTAGCCAATCCGAAGTTGCAAATTAAAGTATCGCCAACAAAAATTTCTTCGGCTTTATCGACATATGTTTTGCCAATCAATGCTGATTGATAGGTTGAAGAAATTTCTCGAGAAAGAGGAAGACAAATAATGTGCTTATAACCTTTTTTAAATAAGCGATCATAAGCTTCTGCAAAATCATTCGGGGATGGTGAGGAGGTGGAGAGATTCTTCACATCATCCAATAACGGGATAATCTCTTCATCTAATGTGTCAATTTCTCTTTTATTAAATGCCTGAGTGTGAATATTCAAAGAGACAACTTCAATGTCGTATTCTTTAATTAACTGAGAATCCAGTGTGGTAGTGGAATCAATGACGATTCCGATTGAGCTTTTGTTTTTCATAGGTAGCCTCCTTCGGAGTGTTAAGACAACTATACACTAATAAATGTTTATAAAATATTAATTAATTAGTTATATATTTCTATTTTAGCTATTTATTTTAAAATAAACATCATTTGTGCTTTTTTACAAAAAAAGCGAGAACATAATCTCGCTTAACAATCATCTGGAGCAGGTGACGGGAATCGGACCCGCATAACTAGCTTGGAAGGCTAGTGTTCTACCACTGAACTACACCTGCAGTTCGCAGCGAGTTATATTATATAACTGGCATGCGAATTTGACAATTGCTTTTATTTCAAGAATTCAAGAAGTTGATTTTGGTTCATGTAACCAAGGGAATGTTTAGCAATTTTGCCATCTTCAAAAAGAATCAA
>JBAYDQ010000070.1:0-4010 GCA_041668145.1 Bacilli bacterium
ATTCTAGTTCAAATAATTAATTATCTGGTTTTGTTTTTTTAAATTTAAAAATAAATTGACGTTTTGTGTTTGTACATCTGTTTAGTTTTCAAAGATCAGTTCGTGCATTATTACATAGTAATAGTCTTGGGTCTCCCCGATTGCACGCTTTGATATAATAACACCCTTATTAAATCTTAGTCAACGACTTTTATCACTTTTTTTCAAATTATTTTTTTGTGTTTTTTTTCTACTCTCTCATGCACGCCTGCAGCGCGCTACAATTATTATAATTGTTTGCGCGCGCACGTGAAGCAAAAGAATAAAAAAACCAGCATTTCGCTGGTTCTTTTGTTAAGATAAAAAACTAATTTCGACTGCTCCCAAAAAGGCGTAAAAGAATAAAAATGACACGCATTAAAATATACATAAAGTCGACATAAAGAGAAAAAGCGCAATAAAGGGCGAGGTTTTTACTCTCTGCTCCTTTGTCAGCGATTTTTTGAATACGCCAGACATCAAACATGGTAATGAGAATCATCGCCACAAAGATAACGCCATCAATAATGACATAAAGCCATGAGAAATAGGCAGGGAAAACAAAATAGAGGAAAAAGAAGAAGATCGACATTATCAAGGCACCCATTAAGAGTCCAAATCCTAAAGTTCCCATCCAATTGAGGTTTCTTTTTGTGACGCGGGCGATAAAAAACATAATCGCAAAGACCATTGATGTAATGACAAAAGCCGTGCCTAAAATCCAATACGGAACGAATAAAACAAATTCGGAAAAGACAATTCCCATTAAAACGGAATAGATAACTGCCGGAATAGCGATGCTGTGTCTGCCTCGCAAAGCGACAATGTTGACGATAAAACTGACGATAAACAAACCGATAAAAGATCCAATCAATGTCCATAGATAGGTCATATAGGCGGCCTCGGAAGTATCCGAACTAAACCAAGTTTGGAATCCGAAACCAGCACCAAAGGCCACGATGGCGGTAATGATAATACCGATAAACATGTATCCATAAACACGAGAAAGGAAAGACGATGATTTCACATCGACTTGACTATTCGATTTTAACGACGGATTGGGAGATTGATAATACTCATCATACATAACGAAATTTCCTCCTAAATAATGTTATTCAATAAACCTTCGTAAGATTCAATCTTTAAAGAAGCACCACCGACAAGGGCGCCATCAATGTCAGGACAAGAAAGATAAGCTTTAATATTTTCTGGTTTGACTGATCCGCCATAAAGAATGCGGATTTCATCAGCGGTCGTGCCAAACAATTCACGCAATATCACGCGAATAAAGCCACAGACATTTTGGGCAATTTCTGTCGAAGCGTTTTTGCCGGTGCCAATTGACCAAATCGGTTCATAAGCAACGACAAGATTTTTAACTTGTTCAGAACTAAAACCGCTGAGACCAACACGCAAAGCTTGGGAAACAACTTCTTTAGTTTTCCCGGCTTCGAATTCAACGAGAGTTTCACCAACACAATAGACAGGAATCATCTGATTTGCCAATAAAACTTCCATTTTTTGATGGCATTTTTCGCTTGTTTCATTATCATAGGTGCGACGCTCAGAGTGACCGATAATAACCCAATTAATGCCATATTCTAAAAGCATGGGAATCGAGATTTCTCCCGTATAGGCTCCATGATCAGCAAAGTGAACATTTTGAGCAGCGACAATCATGGCTGGATCAGCATTTTCTTTGACAGCACCTAAAGAAAGATAAGTTGGAGCAACTCCCAAGTCAATTTGATGATCAAGAGCTTTTTTTACTAATGGACGACTGGCAAGAGCAAATTCTTTGGCTTCAACGGCCAATTTGTTCATCTTCCAGTTTCCTAACAATAATTTACGGCGCATAATCATTAGCCGAGAATATCGATGCCAGGTAAATGGCCATCGTTTTCAATCATTTCAAGAGAAGCACCGCCCCCTGTGGAAACGTGAGAGAAATCTTCCACATATCCAAATTGTTTGATAGCGGCCGCGGAATCACCACCACCGCAAACAGTAAAGGCTTTGCCTTCTAAAGCTTTTACGGCTTTACAAATAGCAATGGTCCCTTTTTGGAATTCAGGTTGTTCAAAAACACCCATTGGTCCGTTCCAGAAAACCATTTTAGCTTTGCTGATTTGATTAGCAAATAATTTATCAGTCTCTGGTCCAACATCAAGACCTTCAAATCCATCGGGAATATCATTAACGCTCACCACTTGAACGGTTTTACGCTCTTCTGGTAAGAAAGCGTCACCGATGACAGTATCAACTGGCAGAATGATGCGACCAGCCGCTTTTTTGAGACATTCTTTGGCATAGTCTAATTGATCATCTTCAACAGGAGAAACACCAATCTTTTTCCCAAGAGCTTTTAAGAAAGTGAAAGCCATTGCTCCACCGATTAAAATCTTGTCGCATTTATCAAGTAAGGAATCAATAACTTTAATCTTATCCGAAACTTTTAAACCACCGAGAATGGCGATATAAGGACGATCTTTTTCTGAAACGCGAACACAGCGTGTCAGATTAGCGATTTCTTTTTCGACAAGGTAACCACAAGCGACAGGTTTGCCTTCGCTCTTTAAAATTTCGGGTACCCCATAGGTCGAAGCATGAGCGCGGTGAGCGGAGCCAAAAGCATCCATCACATAAGCATCGGCTAAATGAGCCCAAATCTTCGCTAGTTCAGGATCATTTTTCTCTTCGCCCTTTTCATAACGAGTGTTTTGCATAAGTAAAACTTCGCCATCTTTTAATTCATTGACAGCTTTTTCTAATTCTTCACCGCGTGTCACCGGAACAAAAATCACTTTTTGATTAAGTAATTCACCTAAACGAATGGCGATTGGCGCTAAATCATTTTTCTTTTTTTGTTCGGCAATAATTTCGGGAGCTTCCTTGTGCTTAATTTTGCCAAGATGACTAAATAAGATGACACGAGCTCCTTTTTTGATTAATTCTTTGATGGTTGGTAAGGCGGCCGCAATACGATTGTCATCGCGAATAATTCCATCTTTTAGTGGGACATTGAAGTCAACACGGACAAGAACTCGCTTGCCAGCAACTTCCATTTTTTCAACTGTTAACATATAAAATCTCCTTTTTATAAAATAAGCACCTATGTTTCACCACAGGTGCCAATCTTAATAAGTTTGCACCGGGCAATTAAACCCTCTGCACAAAGTCATTAGCAATTTTCTGAGAAGTACTTAATGGTACGGACCATTTGAGTGGTATAAGAATTCTCGTTATCGTACCAAGAGACAACTTGCACTTGATAGAGATCATCGCTAATTTTGTTGACCATTGTTTGAGTGGAGTCAAATAATGAGCCATATCTCATGCCGATAACATCGCTAGAAACGATATCATCAACATTGTATCCAAATGATTCATTGCTTTCAGCTTTCATGGCAGCATTAATGCTGTCCACAGTAATATCTTTACCTTTGACCACAGCGACTAAAATTGTCGTGGAACCAGTGAAGACAGGAACGCGTTGAGCGGAACCAATTAATTTGCCATTGAGTTCAGGAATAACAAGACCGATAGCTTTGGCAGCACCAGTTGAGTTAGGAACGATGTTGGCAGCACCAGCACGAGCACGACGTAAATCGCCTTTTCTATGTGGGCCATCAAGAATCATTTGATCACCAGTATAAGCGTGAATTGTACTCATAATTCCAGATTGAATTGGAGCATAATCATTTAAGGCTTTAGCCATTGGAGCTAAGCAATTGGTCGTACATGAAGCGGCGGAAATAACATTATCCTCTTTCGTTAAAGTTTTTTCATTAACACCAAAGACGATGGTTGGTAAATCTTTACCGGCAGGAGCGGAAATCACAACTTTACGAGCTCCAGCTTTAATGTGAGCTAATGATTTTTCTTTGCTGGTATAGAAACCAGTGCATTCTAAAACGACATCAACACCTAATTTTCCCCATGGGAGATCAGCGGCGTTTGGACAGGCATAAACAATAATTTCATCACCATCC
>JBAYDQ010000071.1:0-3837 GCA_041668145.1 Bacilli bacterium
ACGGTCTCTGATTTGCTTCAATACGCCATTCAACAAATAGGTGATGAAAAAATCAATAGTTTGATCGATACTCTTATGGCTTCGATGGAAAATGTCAGTTTGAGTGACGTGGCGGATAAAGTATCAAATTTTGTCAGTTCCATCTCGGTTGGTGAAGAGAGTTTAACCATCACTCTTGATCCCACCGCTTTTGATATTGACATGCAAACCATTAACGCCACCATCAGTTGGAATTTAGAAGGATTATCGAGCATTGTTTTACAAGATATTTCTTATGGCGATTATTCCGCGGATGTCACCATTACTTTCGGTGATTTTATCGCTCCTTCATATACCGCTAGTGAATATGTCGCGATTGAGCCAGTGGCTGGATTAATTGATTCTCTTCTCACACTCTCAAAACAAAAACAATTTCGCTTTGAATTCGATACTCTAGTTGATAAAACCGACTCATCCTTGACTGATATCACCGCTCAAGGTGGATTTCAATTCGATTTAGATAATCAATTTGGTTATGGAGAAATGAATATCATTGATAGCGACAGTTATCGTCACAATATCAAAGCGGATATGCGTTCACCCGAAGAAATTATTTTTGCCTATAACGATACCCTCAAAGGAAAATTTAATACAACGACGCTCAAAGAATTAGGGGAACTTGTCTATAACGCTATTAGCGAGCCAGATGATCACATGATTGAACTATTTGGCGACTTATTAGATCAATTAACTAATTCCCCCATCGCTCAAATTATCGGAGGCGATTACGGTCTCGCTTTGAGTTACGATATCATTGATAATTTAGCAATCACGAATAATTGCTTAACTTGTACTGTGGATTTGGATATTTTGGGTTTTGATAAAACTATTTCCTTGTGCGTTGATTATGAAACCGATGAAGAAACAGGAACTTCTGTTCTTAAAGATGTCAAAATCAGTGGTTTATCTTTTGATGATTCGACTATCTCATTTAATCTTTACGTTAAAAATTTTGATAGTGCTCTAGATTCTGCACGCCTTGATCCCTACGATAAATATCTCGATTTTTCTGATATCAAGGTTCTGCTTGAATTAGGAATTAACACTTCCAAATTTAACTACTATCATTTCACTTCGAACGCTTCTTTAGTCCTCAATGGTCTTTTAGGAACCGATTTAGTGACTTATGACTTGCCGATGGATATTAAAATTAGAAACGATAAAGGAAGTGTGAAAGTCGCTCTCGAATTCACCAACATCCCGATTAAATCTTTAATTAATCCCAACTCCGATTATTATTCGGAAAAAGATCGAACGGCTTCTATTTATTATTATGATGACACTGTTTATGTGAAGAGAACTGAGCAAGTTCGTACCAAGGCTATTTTCGGTATCGGCTACGGCGACTTTCATACTTACACTCTCACAAGAACCTGTGAATCCTCTTATTTCTTTGACAATATTCTCGATATTTTAATGTCTGATGTTTTAGGTTTAAGTGATACTTATCTCAATCTCATTGAAGACAGCACTTCTAATACTGAAACAACTCAAATCGAATATGAGAAACTGCTCAATGATTTTGTTTATAACGAGACAAATCATTATTTCTATTTTGATATCAATCTCGCGGAATTAGCTAATGATGAGGCACTCAGTCTTTTCACCATTAAAATCTATAGTGACGCGGCCACCAATAGTCTCACGGGAATGGATGTCCATCTCACGGTGTCGGTTGGTCTCAAAATCGATATTGATTTTTCCTTAGATTTTGAAGATGACAGCTCCATTGAATTGTTCACTTATGACGAAAGTGGCCAAGTAAATGGAGACATAGCCGCAACTGTTTTAACCAATCTCGATAATTATGTCGCTCTTCATTCTAGCGATGCTCGCAATGTTAAAACCGTCACTGTTATTTAAAACATTTATTTATTAAAAATAAAAACCTCCTAACATCACGCTAAGAGGTTTTCTTTTTTGTTATTAATTAAATCTTTTCGATTTCGGAGAATTCCACTTCCACTTTGGTCGAACGGCCAAAGAAGATGGTTTCCAATTCGACAGCGCCGCTTTCACGGTTGATGGAAACAATATTGCCTTCGGTTCCTTCGAGAGCGCCATGAATGACTTTCACGAGATCGCCAATATTGTAGCGATCATACATAGATTCATCAATCATACCCATTCTCTTTAAGACAGGTTCAATTTGTTCACGAGGAACAGGGAATGGTTTAGTACCTTTACCAGAAGATCCAACAAATCCTGTGACACCGGGAGTATTACGAACCACATACCACGCATAGTCTGTCATGATCATTTCCACAAAGACATAGCCGGGATAGAGATTTTTCATTCTCGTTTTGCCAGTGGGCAGACCATCTTTCATAACGGGAACCTCGTGTTCTGCGACAATAATACGGAAAATTAATTCCTGCAAGCCCATTGATTCAACACGACGAGTGAGGTTATCCGCCACTTTTCGTTCATGCGTTGAATAAGTATTGACGACATACCAGGCTTTTTCACCTAGTTTAATTTGTTTGTTTTCGCCTTCATCGACATCGGTCGTCGTATCGGTAAAAGCCGTAATTTCATCAGCCATTATGCAGCTCCTCCACCTAGAGAACTAAAAGCGTCCTTCAAAATATCGATTAAACGAGCTCCGGCCGCATCTTCAGCTAAAAGAAACAATGATGCGACAATCGTAATTATCACCACGACGACAATTGCGGGTAATAATTCATCACGCTTGGGCCAACGAACGCGTTTGCCTTCTTTGACAACGCCTTTGGCATAAGATTTTAATCCCATAAAAGAGCCTCCTCTATTTACTTATCTTGTGGATTGTGTATTTTCCACAATGCGGGCAAAACTTTCTCATCTGGAGTTTGGTGTCTCCATCTTTTTTGATGGTGACAGTGTAGTTTCGCGATAAACACTCTTCGCAAATCAAAAGAACTTTTTCTCTCATTTCCCTACCCTATCCTAAGTTTGCCTTACTAATGTATCACACCTACTTTTTGTTGTAAATATTTTATTATTAAAATACCATGTGAATCCCAAGAATAAAAAATGGCTTTTTCCACTATTCAATGATTTTCTTATCTTTAAGATAGTAGAAAACCATGATAAAAGTCATGCCTCCAACAGCGATAATGAGAATAAAAGAAATCATCGTACTAGAAGAAACCTCTCGCGTTTCTGTAATTGCGTTTGCCGAGCCAGAAAAATGACTTTTTAGAAATGAAAGCGAATCAGTGATGGTTGTTCCACTTAAGTCTTCATAAGCATTGACGACCGTTTTATCCTCTTCCGATAAATTCTCATATAAAGAGATAATTTCATCATATTTAGCTTTGCTAATATCGCATACATTGCTCGTTTCTAACGGGCGGACATCTCGATTCCATAGACGAATAAAACCTTCATCACACGCTTCAAAAGAAACGCGATAACTAGTTGAGTAATTTAATGCCTGCCACTCTACTTCCGTGCCGGTGTAATAAATGTCTGTAAAATTTTGATGATTATCAGAATTGCTAAAGAAATCAGTTGGCATGATGGTGACACAATAAGAAATCATCAATGATTGTAGTTGAGAACACGCTTCAAAAGCTCCTTCACCAATTTCATCGATAATTTGGCTATCATCGTAATAGATACGAATTTGCGAAAGAGAAGTATCATTCACTCCAATCACTTTATAATGATTGTTTTCTTTGACTTCCAAATTTAAATCAGCGTTCGTCGATAAAGATAAAGATGGCAAAAGAGGGTGATTGTTTATCATTAATGAAAGCGAACAAAAAAGGGCAAAGATAAAGTTTTTTATCATGTTAGCGGGCCACCAAAAGC
>JBAYDQ010000072.1:0-3745 GCA_041668145.1 Bacilli bacterium
CTCAAAGTCTTAATGCTTTAATCAACTTTAATATCTCTCGCTTTGCGAGTGAAGCTCGTCTCACCTATCGTCAAAAAAGTCTTGATGAAGTGCGAATGCTACAAAGGCAATTCATTGATAAATGCTATCGTCTATTGCTCAATAGCTATGGTAAACCTTTAGAGAAATTCGCTTTTGAATATGTCGATGAGAAGAACAAATATCATCTTGTCAACAATCTTACCCCTCTTAAATTTTATCAGCGTTATATCGGTGATACTCTCGATGGGTATGTCAGTTTGATTAACGCTCCGACCAAAGATAAACCCTTTTATCGTTCCTTTACGATTAAATATCTCGGCAATGTCGTCGAAGGTCATATCGTCAAACATCTCAATCTTCCCATGACGCGCATCAAAGATTTGATTATTGAAACATTAAAAAATGGTGAACTAGTGTGGTTTGGTAGCGATGTCGCCTATTATCGCGATCGTGAAAAAGGCGTTTGGGATGATCAGAGTTTTGATTATCAAACCGCTTTTAAAATGAATTATACGATGAATAAAGGCGATGCTTTGACATATCGCGCTAGCGCCATGAACCACGCCATGGTCATCACAGGTGTCAATCTTGTCGATGGCAAACCCACCAAATGGAAAATTCAAAATTCCTGGGGAACAGCCAATGGCGAAGCCGGTTATTACATCATGAGCGATACATGGTTTGATCAATTTGTTTATCAAGCGGTCATCGACCGCAAATACTTGAGCCAAGAAGAACTCGCCTCTTATGATGCAGAGCCAATTATCTTAAAGCCTTGGGATCCCATGGGTTCGCTAGCCGATTAATTAACTAAAAATAAGAGATATTTTATATCTCTTTTTTAATTGTTGACATTGCTTAGTAAATAATGATAATATTCTATTGCAAAAAATCGTAGAAAGCAGAGCACCCGCTTCTCGCCAGATTGACAAAAGTTGATTGGCTAACGCTACATTCTAGGGCTAGAAATGTTAACGGGTGTGTCATGCATCCGTTTTTTGATCGAAAAAGGAGATGATATTTATCTTACCACGCAAAATGTACGACGGCCGCAAGCCCAATAATCAACCCAAGGATTTAGTGAACGAATGGGTTCGTTTTCCCGAAGTTCTCTTAATTGGACCTCAAGGTGAACAATTAGGTGTTGTTTCTTCTCGTGAAGCACAATTGAAAGCTAACGAGTATGAACTTGATCTTCTCTGTGTTGCGCCCCAAGCCAAACCCCCTGTTTGTAAAATTATCAATTATAGCAAGTGGCGCTTCGAGCAACAAAAGAAAGCCAAAGAAGCAAAGAAAAATCAACATGTTGTTGAAACTAAAGAAGTGCAATTAACTCCCCAAATTGGACTCCACGATATGGAAACAAAAGTTCGTGGTGCGATTAAATTCCTTAGTGAAGGGAATAAAGTCAAAGTTGGCGTGCGATTTAGAGGTCGTCAAATGGCCCATATCGAAGTCGGACAAGAAGCTTTAGATAAATTCATTCAATTAGTCAGCGAATACGCTGTCATCGAAAAACCGGCCGTATTAGAAGGAAGATGGCTAACTGCCATTTTAGCGGCCAAGAAAAAGTAGGAGGAAACTTATTATGCCAAAAATGAAAAGCAAACGAGCTCTCATGAAGAGAATCAAAATCACTGGCACTGGTAAAATTATCAGAGGTCATGCTTATCGATCACACCTAGCCCCACACAAAACAACCAAACAGAAGAGACATTTAATGAAATCTGGTCTTATTCATAAGACCGATTATAAGAGAATTAAATTTCTCATTATCAAATAGGAGGTAACTAGTTATGGCAAGAGTAAAAGGTGGCACTGTCACACATGCCCGTCGCAAAAAAGTATTAAAAAGAGCTTCTGGTTACTTCGGAAGTAAACATGTTCTCTTCAAAACGGCGAAAGAACAAGTTATGCATAGTTTACGCTATGCGTACATTTCCCGTCGTTTAATTAAAAGAGATTATCGCAAATTATGGATTCGACGTATTAACGCCGCCTGCCGTATGAATGATATTTCTTATAGCAAGTTCATGTTTGGCTTAAAGGTAGCGAACATCAACGTAAACCGTAAAATGCTCGCAGAATTAGCCATTAACGATCCCAAGACTTTCTCTGATTTAGTCAAAGAAGCTCAAAAAGGTCAAAAATAACTAATTGAAATATCAATAAAAAATCTCGCCATAAGCGGGATTTTTTTGTTAGAGCAGATCTTTATTTTCCGTTTCGCAAGTAATGATTTTAACCTCAACATTGGCGAGAGCTTCATTAATCATACTTTCATAATCAAATTTAGTTTCGTATTTCAACACTTCCTCAAGATGAGGAGAGGTTTTAGGAGCGTGAGGTGTAAAAATGGTGCAGCAGTCTTCAAATGGACGAATGGAAATATCATAAGTGCCAATCTTTTTGGCCAAAATGATAATCTCCGTTTTATCCATCGTTGCACAAGGACGAATCACGGGAAGATTAGTGACAGCGTTAATAACATTTATCGATTGGAGAGTTTGACTGGCAACTTGCCCAATTGATTCTCCGCTAGAAATAACGGGGCATTTTCTTCGGCGCGCCAGTCGATCAGCCAAACGATACATCATTCTCCGCATGATGGTAATGCAGTAACTCTCATCTGCTTGATCATAAATTGCTTCCTGAATTTTGGTAAAGGGAATGATATATAGACGAATGCGGGGCTGATATTTATTTAATGATGATAATAGATCTTCAAGTTTATAGATGACTCCCGCTTGCGTATAAGGAGGAGAAGCAAAATGAATACATTCAATGGTGACACCCCGCTTCATCATTAGGTAAGCCGCAACGGGAGAATCAATGCCTCCAGAAAGCATATGCATCGTCTTTCCTCCCACACCGAGGGGATAGCCTCCCGTGCCAAGGAAAGTGTGACAATAGAGATAAGAGGCTTCATCTCTCACCTCGATAGATAAGGTAATATTAGGCTGATGAATATCAACTTTTAAAGAAGTGTTTTCAAGGATGCAACCCGCGACTTTTCTCGTTATTTCATCAGAGATAAGAGGATAACGTTTATCGCTTCTTCGACATTTAATTTTGAAGGTTTGACCTTCCTCTTCTTTGATCAATTCCAAACTTGATTGAGCAATAAGATCAATGTCGCGAGAACACTTATAAACGAGAGAAAGCGAATAGATACCGCTAATTTCTTGGAGTCGCTCCATGATAGGAAGATAGTCTAGTCCATTTAAAGCGATATAAATGTGATCGTATTTGACGATGATTTGTAAGGCCTCAAAAGATTTTAACGCGTGGCGAATATTATCGGCAAGAACGCGAATGAAATCTTTTTTATTTTTGCCTTTTGTGGATAGTTCACCAAAGCGAACCATAATGTGGTCATAAGTGATCATTGTTTTATTCCTCTTACTATTTCATCAAGAGAAGAAATAAATAATTCTATTTCCTCTTTCGTATTGTGCTCATCAAGAGAGACACGCACAGTATTCATATATAGCTGTTCATCTTTTCCCATTGCCATCATAACGTGACTGCCAATTTCTTTTCGCGCCGAACAAGCGGAGGTTGATGAAACCATGATATGGCGATTGGAAAGAGCCTCCACTACGACACTGGCTTTACGATTTTTCAATGAAAAATTGACGATATAAGGGCTGGCGTCAGAATGCGAATTTATTTCATATAATTCACTATTTTTAATTAAATAGTCGGTGATTTGCTTGGTTAA
>JBAYDQ010000073.1:0-3729 GCA_041668145.1 Bacilli bacterium
AAGGTCAAAGAAAAAGAAATCATTTAAGAAGATATTGTCAAAATAAACAATTTCTTTTTTCATTTTCGGTAGTGGTTTAGAATAAAGAAACGGTGAACTTTCACTGTTGGTAATATTAATTAAGGTATATAAGGAGAAAATCATGAAAACACCTGAAATCAAATTTAGTCAGTATCCTTTCATTGTTCCAACCGAAAAACGAGTGACTAATAAACTCGATAAATTAATCGGTGAACTCAAAGAATGTGGATCCCCCAAAACGGCCTCTGTGGCTGTGAGACACTGGAACAAATATGGCGAAGAACTCGGCACTGAACTGAGCCTCATCTATGTCAAATATAGTGTCGATACGAAAAATGTCGCCTATAAGAAGGCTCAAGAGAGAATGGATGAATTATCCCCTCTCATTTCAAAGTATTCCAATATCTACGAAAAGATGATGGTGAAAGCCAGTTTCCGAAAAGACTTAGAAAAGATCTATGGCAAGTACCTTTTTAAGATGTATGACAGTTCTTTAAAAGCTTTTGATGAAAAGATTATGCCTGAGTTAGCACAAGAGAACAAACTCGTCAGTCAATATGACGCTGTTCTAGGCGGAGCCCAAATTAATTTCCGTGGTGAAGTGCTCAATCTTTCACAATTAGGAAAATATATGCAAGACAAGGATCGCGACACCCGAAAAGAAGCCGCTCAAGCGATGGATAAATGGTTAGGCGAACACGAAAAAGAGATTGGTGACATCTATTCACAATTAGTCACTCTCCGTGACCAGATGGCTAAAAAACTTGGTTTTAAGAACTTTACTGAACTCGGCTATCTTCGTTTAGGCCGGATTGACTATAATGCCAAGATGGTCAAGAAATATCGCGAACAAATCGCGACAGAAGTCGTCCCTGTTTGTCAAAAATTATATAAGCAACAAATGAAGGGATTAAAAATTAAAAATCCCCAATACTATGATTACAATTTAACATTTGCCTCCGGAAACGCTAATCCGATTGGCGATGTCAATTATATCGTTGATCAAACAAAAGCGATGTTTACTACTCTCTCTAGTGAATCGCAAACCTTCATCAACTTTATGGTTGATAATGAGTTATTAGATCTCGTTGCTCGTCAAGGCAAAGCTCCAGGCGGATACTGCACTTATTTCCCACTCTATAAATCACCATTTATTTTTGCGAATTTCAATGGTACCGCCGATGATGTCTTTACTCTCGCCCACGAATGCGGACATGCTTTCCAAGCATATTTATGTTCAAACATTAAAATCCCTGAATATCAAAACCCCACTCTTGAAAGCTGTGAGATTCATTCGATGAGTATGGAATTCTTTGCCTGGCCCTATCTTGAAAAATTCTTTGGTGCTCAAAACGAAAAAGCTCAATTCACTCATTTAAAAGGAGCGATTGAATTCTTGCCATATGGTATCTCAGTTGATGAATTCCAACATTGGGTCTATGAACATCCAACCGCTACTCACGAAGAGAGATGCGCTATTTGGAGAGACATTGAAAATCGTTATACTCCTCACAAGAAATATGATGATACTCCAACTTTAGCAAAGGGCACTTACTGGATGCGTCAATCTCACATCTTTGGCACTCCATTCTATTACATCGATTACACTTTAGCCCAAGTTGTGGCTTTTGAATTCTTCCTTCTCGACCGCAAAAATCACGAGAAAGCTTGGAAGAAATATGTCAAGTTCACCAAGTGTGGTGGTAAATACCCCTTTGTGGAACTTCTCGAGAAGAATCATTTAAAGAATCCTTTTGAAGATGGAACCATTCATAAAATCATAGGTCCATTAGTGAAAGTCCTAAAAGGATTTGATCAATCTAAGTTCTAAAGAAGAATAAAAGAAAATCGCATCATAAGGTGCGATTTTTTTATTCCTCAATTGGAGAGAAATTACCAGTCTAATTTTAAAGCGATAAAATTGGCTACCGCCGCTAAACCAGCACATATTAAAGTAATATAAAAGCCGGCGAGATAATAGGTAATGATTGGGCTCGTGGGATGAGCGATAACATTAGTGTTTAACCAAGTATACATGACACCCATAACAGCGACGAGGAAGAAACCGATCACCAAACTAACAAATGCCGAAATCAATACGATTTTCTCAATTTTTGCTGATGGTTGAACGATTGGCAAAGCCATAATACCTAACGCTAAACCCGCGACTAAGATCAGCATGAAACCCACAAATGAAGGCCATGCTCCATAGGTCAGACCTCCGACCCCGTTGAAAAAGAAAAATGTTGCTGGTTTATCAGCGTTATCAACTCTGATAAAAGGTAGAAACATCGCTAATACACTAGCGATGGCTGCTCCAAATCCAAACCACATATAGAAGATACTGGATAACTTTTTCATATCTAATCCTCCTTAACTGATTATATTTATTTTAATTAAATAAATGGATGTTGCAACTAAAAAAAGAAAAACCATTCAAATATCAAGAAGAAATGTTTTTCATTCTCCTGCCCTTTTAAGACATATATAAACTTTTTGCCAAACCAATTTATTTTATGACCAATATTATTGATGATAAATCAGAATTATTGGTTCTGAACCACCGTGATAGTCAACGAATTGGAATAAGTTGGATAATCATCTAAATTGGCAGTAATGTATGTTTCGCCAACTGCCAAAGCTGTTATCATGAAAGTTGTTTCATCAAAACTAATGATGGAAGTATTGTCAATATACCAATTTATCGTTGGCGTTTCACTTTCACAATTTGTAGTAAAGAAAAGTTCTTGTGTCTCACCAACAGCCATTACATTTTGTTCTACGCTAATTTCTAAATTTGAACAAGGTCCAAAATATCGACAACCAGTTAAAATAAAAATGTTCAATATTGAAATAGTGGCTATCTTATAAAATTTCATTATTCTTCCCCCTAACATGAATAATCGATTGCGGAAACATCACCTATAATTAATCTACCACGATTATTTTCATTTTGAACGGCATTAGTGTCAATTATGATTCTAAAAGCAGATATATGATTCGAAAAAGTGTACGAGTAATTGAAAAAAACATCTTTATTCTTTGAAAATTGAGAATATTCAAATGTTCTTTCAACATTCCATTCGCTATTGTAATAACTTTCCAATCTAATTGATGAATTCAATGCCAATGATTCATTGTTGCTCCAAAGCGCCATTTGCCAGTTAATCTTTCTAATGTCGAATTTATAATAGTATTCCAAATATGCTCTACCTGCATTATTTCTTTTTGCGGACAAAGTGATATATTTGTCTTCTATTAAACCAGTGCGTAACCTTCTTGTTCGAACTATATCGCCTATGTTTGTTACTAGATCTTTAATTTCAGGGTTCCAATTATATTCCTCACGATATCCATAATCTATATTTTTAAGAGTAGATAGAAGGTCTTAACCCTTTTTGTGTCCACAACTGCAATACAAATCAAAATTGTTATTTTTATAACTATAAATATGTTTATGAACATTTATTTTATTAATTTGAGTCATTTTCATTGCTGTATAAGCAATAGCATATGATTCATCAATGGTGACAATTCTTTGATTATCATCACTATAATTTATTGTTTCTAAATTATTATTAATATCATATTTCATAAGGTTTCTAGCACCCCAACCATTATTAACTATATATTTACCATCATTAGTATATCCATATGCAACAACAACATGCGATAGCATATCACTAAAATCAGGATTGAAAAAGGTCA
>JBAYDQ010000074.1:0-3698 GCA_041668145.1 Bacilli bacterium
TATACTCTCGTTGAAGTTCACGATGATTTTTCGACCACGGCTAATGCAACCTTTATTGACAACACCGCTGATTACACTTTCACGAGCGCTGATTTAAGTGCTGGTTATAAAACGATATCAATCGTCACTGATCTCAACACCATTTCTTATGATGTTGCCATTACGAGTCTTGATCCGATGGAAAGTTGTGCCTATAACTACGTCTTGACGGGCAAGAAAGCGGGTTGCGATTTAAATGGTTTTACAAATGGTAATTCTGTCACGCTTGGTGGAACGCCATGGACGATATCTTGGACAAACACTAATGCCGCTATTGGCAATCGCTCCGCGGATTATGGCGTAGCTTTTGGGACTAGTACCACTTCGGTTAACTCTTTAACTTTTGCAACCACTAATGCCATCCAAAATACTAATTGTTTCTACGCTAAAATATCTTGTGCTTCGGGAAAGACAATTAATTACACGATGCAAATTGGTGGAACAACCATTGCCTCAGGAACAGTGACTCGGACATCGGGAGTAACGACCGGTCCGGAAATCGTCGGTGCCAGTCTTGATATTCCCATTAGCGGAGCTCTCACCATGATTATTAATGGCAGTGGAGCCACTAATGGCGCAATTTATATTTATTCACTAGCTTATCAAAATAGCTAAGCACGATAGAATTTAAAAAGAGAGGAAAAAAGATATGGATTATAAAGAAACTTTATTAATGAATAAATCCGATTTTGAGATGCGTGGCAATTTAGCCAGCAAAGAACCCGTTTTAGTGGAAAAATGGAAAGCGGAGAATCTTTACCAAGAAATGAATGAATTAAGGAGTGGTGGCCGAGAATTTGCCCTTCACGATGGTCCTCCTTATGCGAATGGAGATATGCACTGTGGGCATATGCTCAATCGTATTCTCAAAGATTTCGTTATTCGTTATAAAAATATGCAAGGCTTTTACACCCCTTTTGTTTTTGGTTGGGATACCCACGGATTACCCATTGAAAACAAAGTGACCAAATTAGGAATTGATCGTAAAACGACCCCCATCGTCGAATTTCGTCAGAAATGTGAAGAGTACGCTCTCACACAAGTGGCTCGTCAAAAAGAGCAAATTCGTCGCCTTGGTTTAGTGGGCGATTTTGATCATCCTTACTTAACATTAAATAAAGAATATGAAGCGACGCAGATTGAACTCTTTGCCAAAATGGCCTTAAAGGGTTACATCTATAAAGGTTTAAAACCAGTTTATTGGTCTCCGAGCAGTGAATCCGCTTTAGCGGAAGCCGAAATCGAATACGCTGATGTCCTCAGTCATTCCATCTATGTGGCTTTTAAAGTGAAAGACGGCAAAGGTGTCATTGATAATGACGCTCGACTCGTCATTTGGACAACTACTCCTTGGACTCTTCCTGCTAACTTAGCCATTTCTGCTCATCCGGATTTTGTCTATGGCGAATATCAAACCACGATTGGCAAGTTAGTTTTCTTAAAAGAATTCGCTCCTCGTTTGAAAGAAGAACTCGAATTAGGCGAGATTCAATTATTAAAAGAATTTAAAGGTAGCGAACTCGATCAAGTCGTCTGTTCTCATCCTTTCTATGACCGTGACTCTCTAGTCATCTGTGGCACTCATGTCACTAACGATGCTGGCACCGGTTTAGTCCATACCGCTCCTGGACATGGCGCGGATGACTATATCGTCTGCCAAAAATATGGCATTAAACCTTATTGCCCAGTTGATGAGAAAGGCTATTTTATGCCAGGAACAGGGGCCGGACTTGATGGTGTTTTTTATGAAAAAGGTAATGACATTGTTCTTGATATCATCAAAGAAAATGGCGCTCTTTTAAAACATACGACCTTCACTCATAGTTATCCTCATGATTGGCGAACGGGAAAGCCCCTTATTTTCCGAGCCACGGATCAATGGTTCTGTTCCATTGAACCAATTCGTCAACAACTCCTAAATGAAATCCACGAGGTGAAATGGTATCCCTCTTGGGGCGAAGCCCGGATGGTCAATATGATTAAGGACCGCACTGACTGGTGCATTTCTCGTCAAAGAGCCTGGGGTGTTCCAATTCCGATTTTCTATAATGAAGACAACACTCCGGTTATCGATAAAGAAGTTTTTCAGCATGTCGCCGATTTATTCCGTCAACATGGTTCCAATATCTGGTATGAAAAAGAAGTCAAAGACTTATTACCGGCAGGATATCATAATGTTCATTCTCCACACGATCAATTTACGAAAGAAAAAGACATTATGGATGTCTGGTTTGATTCGGGCAGTAGTTTTGCGAATGTCTTACTCAATCGTCAGCAAAAATATCCCGCTGATCTCTATTTTGAGGGAGCGGATCAATATCGCGGCTGGTTTAATTCCAGTTTAATCGTCAGCACCGCGACTTATAATAAAGCTCCTTATCAAGCGGTAGTTACCCATGGGTGGGTGATGGATGATAACTGGGAAAAGATGAGCAAGTCGAAAGGCAACGGTATTGATCCGAGCAAAATCGCTAATCAATTTGGAGCGGATATCCTCAGACTTTGGACCGCGACTGTTGATTATCATCAAGATGTGCGCATCAGTGAATCAATTATCAAACAAGTGGCTGAACAATATCGCAAAGTTCGTAATGTTCTCAAATTTATTTCTTGGAACCTCGCGGATTTTAATCCGCTTGATAAAGCGACGAGTTTTCGCCCCGTCGATCAATATATTCTCGCTCGCCTCGATGAAGTGATTGAACAAGTGAGCCAATATTTTGAAACCTATGATTTTAGTAACGCTTTAAGCGTTATTATGACTTTTATGTCTAGTGACTTATCGGCCTTTTATCTCGATATTTCTAAAGATTCCTTATATTGTGATAAGAAAGACGCTTTAACGCGAAAGCAAATTCAAACCGTCATCTATGAAGTTGGCGAAACACTTTTGTGTTTGCTCAATCCCGTCTTACCTTTCACGATGGATGAATTTAACAAGAATATGCCAGGAGAGAGAAAGAAGAACGCCCAATTCCTCAATTATCCACAAGCGAAAAAAACCGCTCAGCGAAGCGAATTATTGAAGGAATATGAATTATTCCAATCTTTACGCGATGATGTCTTAAAAGCCTTAGAAGAGGCTCGCAATGCCCAAATCATCGGTTCCAGCCAAGAAGCTTTAGTGGAAATTTCTCTCAATTCAGAAAGTCAAAAGTACTTATCTTTGTTTAAAGATATGAAACCTTTAGATATCGCTAAACTCTTTATCGTTTCCGAACTTAAGTTTGTCGACGAACTAAAAGATGGTGTCACTTATCCATGTGGTCTCATCAAAGTTACTCACCATCAAGGACATTTCTGCGAAAGATGCTGGAATTATGAAGATGAGGCGACTAAACAAGACGACGGAACATATTTATGTTCTCGTTGCTTAGAAGTGGTAGGTAAATAATGATGAATGAAGTAAAAAGTCATGAAGTCTCCTGGTTTAAAAAAGTCTTAAAAGCTCTTTTCATCGCTTTGAAATGGTTCTTTTATTCTTTCATTTGGGTCGGCCTCCTCTTATTAGCGCTTGATATCGTCACGAAAAACCTCGTTTATAATTTAATCGGTCCTGCTGGAGACTCCGTTGTTCTCATCCCTGGATTCTTACGCATTAGCTGCGTTTTGAATTCTAACGCTGCTTTTGGCCTCGGTTTTACCAATACGACCTTAAA
>JBAYDQ010000075.1:0-3671 GCA_041668145.1 Bacilli bacterium
AACTCATACCCTTCATTAATCATGGATGAACAATCATGAGTAAATAAATAGTTTAATTTATCGCTGAATTCTGAATTTGATGAAGCCATGAGACAATTTTTATCTTCGACTAACCATCCATCATAAACGCCAATTCTTCTCACTAAAACAAGACAGTGACTAGCCAGGGCCTCTAAAACAACGATGCCTTCGGTTTCTTCATAACTAGGGAAGAATAAACAAGAAGCATATTGCATCGCTCCTTTGATGATGGAATTGTCGATATAACCAGGCATAATGACATTATCAGGACGATGCTTGATACCTTTTAGGATTTTGATCTGGGTGAGGATTTTTTGAAGATGACCAAACCAGATGAATTTCACATCGGGAAATTGACGGGCCACTTCAAAGAAATCAAGAATACCTTTTCTTTGAAAAGGATAACCGATACCAATCACAACTTTTTCATCATCTCCGATATGGAAAAAATCTTTGAATTGACGAACTTTTTCATCATCTTTCTTATAATCTTCGACTTCGATTCCGTTAGAAATAGAAATAACTTTTGGACCGAGATGATAACTCTCAATTAATTTTTTGGAATAAGGAGTGGGAGTGATAATCATTCCTGCATGTTTATACATATAAGTAATTTGATGATTGAACCATATGGAAGCGACTTTCCATAAGCGGAAAGAGTTGCGGAAATCTTCATAAGTCGAATGGCCATGAACAATGACAGGAATACCCTTTTTATTGCATTGGCGTAAGAGATGTTCGCTCTCGTCCATCAACGTATTGATGTGAACCAAATCATATGTATCTTTTGGATCAATCGTAAAATCGACTCCGGCACTTTTTAAAGCAATCATTTGATGTTTCATTGCTCGTCCGATTCCTGAGGTTTTAATCGTTTCAGGATTTTGGAAATAAAGTAAAACTTTCATAATTCATATTTTATCTTAAACCTTCATTTTTATAAACAAAGAAAAGTTAAGCTAATATATTTTGATGGTTCTCCTTGTTAAAGGAATAAAAAAGTCCACATCATGGACACTTTTACAAAATATTGGCTGGGGTGGCTGGGATCGAACCAGCGAATGGCGAATTCAGAGTCCGCTGCCTTACCGCTTGGCTACACCCCAAGTTATTGATGATCTTCTTCTGTCGCTAATTGAACTTCAAGGACACCAGGAACTTCTTCTTGAAGGATAACTTCCACTAATTCTTTAATATCAGCATCAGCGTAGATGCAATCTTGGCATGCGCCGTGCATCTTGACATAAACGATTCCATCTTTAAATGAGACGAATTCGACATCGCCTCCGTCTTTTTGCAAGAAGTGACGAATCTTATCAAGGGTCGTAACAATTAATTGTTCAGTGTTATCCATAGCGTTCTGTTAAGAATATTATCACAACTCGCATAAAATGTTTAGAGTGATGTTAAAGAATAGAGTAATATTAGAATATGAAAATCCAATTAGAAGAAAAAAACAAACTCCTTTGTTTGCTTCCAGGCTTTTGCCAACTAGTGCAAAACGACCCTTTTACCCCTTGCGCTTTAGGCCTTACTGAGACAGAACTCATTATTTATAATGATTATTGGCCCGATGAAATACATACAGATGTTTATCTCTACCGCATCAAAAAAAGAATTCCTTTGGCTGATATTAAAACAATTCTTAACCAAAGTCTGAAACATTCTCGTAATCTTCAATACTATCATCGTTTAAATATCATCACTAAAGTTGTCGAACTCTCCTCTTTTGTCTACTATCGAAAAAGCGACGCTTCTCTCGCTAAAAATATGCTTAAAATAATCAAAACTTTCGGCATTACGGTCAAAAAAGATAAAGTTAGTATGGAGAGCAATTCATAAGATAACCGCATTAGCGGTTTTCTTTTTCTCGAGCACTCTACTATAATAAGAATAAGGTACTTATGTTTGATGTATTAATTATTGGAGCTGGTATAACCGGGACACTTATCGCTCGTGAATTGTCACGTTATCAAATTGACGTGGCGGTTTTAGAAAAATGCAATGACGTGGGGAATAAAACCACGAACGCCAACAGCGCTATCGTTCATTCCGGTTATGATCCAGAACCAGGAAGTAATAAAGCTAAATTCAATGTTTTGGGAAACCACATGTTTGATCAATTAACGGAAGAACTGGATGTTCCATTTGAGCGACTTGGTTCTTTAACTGTCGCTCTTGAGGATGAACAAATTCCTCTTTTAGAGGATTTAATCCAAAGATCACAAGAAAATCATGTCCCAGTGCAATTACTAACGGGAGTGGAAGCGCAAAAAATAGAACCTCATCTTTCGAAAGAAGTGAAAGCCGCTCTATTGGCTCCTACCGCTGGTATCGTCGATCCTTTTGAACTATGTGTTCATGCGATGGAAAACGCGATTGATAATGGTGTTCATCTCCTCCTTAATGAAGAAGTAGTTGCTATTAAAAAAGTGGCTGATTATTTTTTGGTAAAAACCAAAACCCATGAATATCAAAGCCGAATCATTATCAACGCTGCCGGCAATTTTGCTGATTGCATCGCTGGGATGATTGAAACTATTGACTGGAAAATAACTTCTCGAAAAGGTGAATACTTTGTTCTTGATCATTTTCAAGATGACTATGTCAAACACACAATTTTTCCTTTACCAACGAGTAAAGGGAAAGGTGTTTTGGTCAGCCCGACAACATCGGGAAACTATATCGTTGGTCCGAGTAGTGAAGAAATATTGCGAAAAGATGATTATGCCACCGATTCGTTAACTTTAAAACAAGTGAAGGAACACGCTGTGGCGATGTTTCCTGACCTCCCTTTTAATCAAGTGATTCGCGTTTTTTCTGGACTTCGACCTTCGTGTTCTCGCCATGATTTTATTATCGAATATGCCAAAACCGATTCTCATTTCATCAACGTGGCTGGCATTGAATCGCCGGGTTTAGTTTCTTCTCCTGCCATCGCTAAATTTGTCGTTGATGATTTAGTGAAGCCTATTATTTCTTTAGAAGATAAACCAAGTTTTAATCCTCGGGTCAGACCTTATTATCGTTTGTCTCAAATGTTGAAAAAACATCAAGAGGCTTTCGTTAAAGAACATCCCACATATGGTGAGATTGTTTGCAATTGTGAAAAAGTGAGTTTAGGTGAAATTGAAGACGCTCTTTCGCGCAGTTGTCCACCCCGGAGCGTTAAAGGTCTTAAAAGACGAACGAGAGCTGGCTTTGGCAAATGCCAAGGAAGTTTTTGTCAACCTCGAGTCGTTTTAATATTAGCGAAGCATTATGGTGTTTCACCTCTTGATATTCCGCTTGATGATGTCGGTAGCAATATTCTTTTAGAGAAAATTAAGGAGGTCAAATAATATGGAAACAATTGATCTTCTTGTTATTGGAGGCGGTTCGGCAGGAATGGCCGCTGCCATTCAAGCCAAAAAAGAAGGCATTGATCGTATTCTTATCTTAGAAAAAAGTGAAGTTCTCGGCGGCATTCTGAATCAATGTATTCATAATGGTTTTGGCTTGACCGAATTCAAAGAAGAATTAACTGGTCCTGAATATCTCTCTCGTTTTGTGCAGCAAGTCGAGGACTTAAAAATTCCTTATAAACTCAATACTTTAGTAACGGATATTTCCCTTGAGAAAGTAGTAACTTTTACTAATGCTCGCGATGG
>JBAYDQ010000076.1:0-3666 GCA_041668145.1 Bacilli bacterium
CATTCTTCTCAATCTTTTGTCCGTGTTCATCAGCTCCCGTTAAAAAATAACATTCAAAACCCCTTAATCGTTTATAGCGAGCAAAGATGTCCGTTAAGGTCGTGCAATAAGCATGCCCGATGTGGAGTTTCGCGCTCGGGTAGTAGATGGGAGTGGTAATGTAGAATCTTTTCTTAGTCATGGCGAATGGGCCTCCTTATAAAATAAAACCGGCATGAACCGGTTATTTTAACTTATTTCTTCTCGTCTTTGTTCAAGTTATATTTACGGTTGAAGCGATCAACACGACCATCAGCTTGGACATATCTTTGTTTGCCGGTATAGTAGGGATGGCAATTGGAGCAAGTATCAACTTTAATATCCTTTAAGGTTGAACCGACTTCAAAAGTTGTTCCACAGCTAATGCACGTCACAGTGGCGCGATGGTATTCAGGATGAATTCCTTTTTTCATATTCTTTTTTTCTCCTTCTGCCTTGAACTATTTGTCGTTCAAAGAAAGTTTGCTTTTAGATACTATCATATCTAGCTATAGAATATCAAATAATTTTGCGTTTGTCTCTTTTTTGCTATTCTTTGAATAAAACTTTGTAGCAATTAAAAGTTGAGGATTCAAAGACTGTTTTATTACTGCATGTTCTTTTATCTCATGAATGTAGTTCGTTAAATTGATAAGACCATTAAGATAAATTCTCTTCTTTTAAGAATGAATAGTCAAATTTTCGCACGCTTTACTCCTTTGCTGACTTAATTTTATCAATTTTGATGCAGTATTTAGTGACATACGATAATTGAAGAATTAAAAAAGAGGAGAATTACTCCTCTTATTAACGACAAAATATCATTTACTATTTTTTGATGATGGAGAAGATCGCTCCTGGAATAGCGACACCAGACACTAATAAACTAGCAATACTTAAAGTATTAACGAGCGTTAAGCTATCTGCAATGGCGTATTGAGCAAGGAGGGAAACAGCAGTCGCTAAAGAAAGAACAGCGACACCTAATAGCAATGAATAAGCGATAACCCGAAATCTCTTGATGACAATGACATGAGTAATGAAACCAAAAGTATCAAGGATGATAAAAGCTAAGACGAGATCAAGAGTGCCGATGAGAATATGTAAACTCCCACTTCCACCAAGATTAACAATCCCAAAGTAAACAGAAGTCATGAATAAACCTAATAATGGAACATAGACACCGGGAAAGCGATGATAGGGATTAAACTTTGACCAAATTGAGAAAGCGATGCCAAAGAGGACAAGGAAACAATAGACGATATCGATGACCGCCACTGAACCACTATCGACAGCGGAAGCAATGAGGCTGATAAGAGCCATGATAAAGGCAACGGATAAATAAATGATGGGGGTTAAAAAAGATTTTAAACTGCGCATAAAATTCTCCTTTTTTGTACTTTCAGTATATATGAGAGATATCGCTTTCGCCTATTATTTATTTTGCCTTTTGATAAAATCGGTCGTGATTTGGTAGTAGCGGTTATAGTCTGCAACTGCGCATAAACCATGTAAAACCCCTTTAAAAACTTCCGTTTTAACGTCGATTCCTTTTTTCACGGCAGCGGCGTTGCGGGCTAAACAAGCCAAAGGCACCATCTGATCTTGGTCGCCTTGAATGAACAAACAAGGAATTTGACAATGACTTAAAGCTTTAAGCGGTGATTCTTTTTTAATATCGAGATGATGAAATATTTCTAAATCCACATAAGCGCTGGAAATCAAAAGATGAGAGAACCACGATTTAAAATTCGCATAACTTGAATCGAGAAAAGTCTCATAAATAGATGAGTAACCAGCATCGGCAATTAAACACTTCACTTGAGAAGGAAGAGAGTATTTATTCACCATCGAGACCGTGGCCGCTCCCATCGACATTCCATATAAGACAATGTGGGCTTGATCATCCTGCTTGATAACATAATTTATCCAATCGAGAAGGTCACGACTTTCTCTTATTCCCATCGTACATAATTTAATATGACTATCCCATTGAGCTCTTTGTTCAATGCAAATAATGTTATAGTCAAGTTTCTCATGGATATCTCTTAAGAGTTTTGTCTCTTCATCAGGAGAGCCACACCACCCATGAACATAGATGATATATTGATGACTAGGCTCACGATTCATCGCTACATGAGCGCTGATGACATGATGATCAAAAGAAGGAATGGAGACAATCTGAAAAATCTTCTCATCATTAAACCACTCGAGATCAACTTGTTGGTAAAAAGGATTGTTGGGAAGAGCGGCGTTTTTTTTAAAAATCTTATGAATAGAAATTTTGGAGAGAAAGACATGAATGAAGATTCCACCTAAAAGAAGGTAGAGGCCAAAAAGAAAAACAAGAACACCGACGATAATCAGAAGTATGTTATACCATTCCATCTTTCTTTCCTCTCTATGAGAGATACTATAACACAATTAGAAACAAACAAAAAAGGATGCTCACTAGAAGCACCCTTGTTATTATTGTGTATTCGCTTATTTATCGTGAACGAATAAGGCCATGACCGCTTTGGCGGTATGGATACGATTTTCGGCTTCTTGATAGACGACTGATTGTGGGCCATCGATGACGGAGTCTTCCACTTCGTGACCACGATCAGCGGGAAGAGCGTGCATGTATTTGCATTGTGGTCCCGCGAGTTTCATCATCTCTTCGGTACACTTCCAACCAGTTAAGGTCTTGATGTAATCATCGACGACTTCGGTCGATTGATTCTTGACCCATGAACCCCAGTTCTTGGGGAAGACGACATCCGCGTCTTTAAAAGCTTCTTCCATATTATGAGTAATGCGGAATGAACCACCATTTTCTAAAGCGTTTTGTTTCGCTTTTTCAATGGCCCAATCGGGTAAATCATAGCCTTCTGGATAGGCTAAGGTAACATCCATCGCGTAGCGGGGGAAGAGCAAGATTTGCGAGAGGGGGACAGAAATAGGTTTCTTATGAGTCGAGGCAAAAGCCCAGATAATGGAAACCTTTAGATGTTTTGTCGTCGGGAATAATTCCTGCATCGTCATTAAGTCCGCTAAAGCTTGCATTGGGTGATATAAATCGCATTGTAAGTTAATAATAGGGACAGTCGAATATTGAGCCATTTCACGAATGTACTTGTTGCCAAGTCCATAGTTACAATAACGGCAGGCGATCATATGTCCAAACGAGGAGAGAATGGTCGCGGTGTCTTTGGCGGATTCACCATGAGCGATTTGCATCATCGAGGTATCCAAGAATGTCGCATGACCACCTAATTGGGCCATGCCACTTTCAAAGGAGTTTCTCGTTCTAGTGGATTGTTCAAAGAACATTAAGAATCCGGTTTTACCAACTAACCATTGAGTGGGTTCGTTGCGGTAAAAGGCGGTTTTTAATTTTTCCGATAAATCAAGCATGTAGTCGATTTCAGGTTTAGTGAATTCTTCAAGAGTAATGAGATGACGACCGGCAAATTTGGGGGCAACTTTTTCCATAATTTTCATTTCCTTTTTTATTTTTTGCTAGCGAGATGCTGTAAGTAAAGTCCTGGAATGGTGGCGTATAAAGCCGCGCAGATGACGAGATCTTCTTTTCTCGTCTTCTCATTTGGAGCGTGGGCTTCCTTTTCATCGCCTGGTCCAAAACCGAGGCAGGGAATCCCAAAG
>JBAYDQ010000077.1:0-3612 GCA_041668145.1 Bacilli bacterium
AGTCGGCAACAATAACAAATATTCTTTTAAATTTATATGCCATGAGGTTTCTCCTTTGACCGTCATTATTATAAGTTACTTTTTGTTCATATACAAATCATAAGCGCTAAGAATTCGCTTCGTGGATATATGAGTATAAATCTGGGTAGTTGCGATATTGGCGTGGCCGAGCATTTCTTGAACCGCAACTAGTTGCGCACCGTTTTCTAATAGATGAGTCGCAAAGCAGTGACGCAGAGTATGAGGAGAGATTGAAACCGTGATACCAGCGAGAGCGGCGTACTTCTTAACTTGCTTGAAAAAGAACTGCCTTGAGAGAGGTTTTCCATAGCGATTTAAAAATAGATACTTCGTTTCGTTTCCCGGATTTTTTAATCGAACACGGTCGAGATAATTAGCGATACAATCAATGGCAAAATCACCAAGAGGAACTTTTCGTTCTTTGGCCCCTTTTCCTAAAACAGTGACCACACCTTTTTTTAAATTGACGCGCGAACGCTCTAAAAAAAGCAGTTCGCTAACTCGCAAACCTGTCGCATACATTGTTTCCAGCATGGCGCGATCGCGAATGCCTTCAGGCTTATGTTCATCAGGCATGTCGAGGAGATGATCAACTTCTTCAATGGTTAAACAGTTTGGGAGATGTTCAGGTTTTTTTGGTGATTCAATCGAAGGTATTTCATCATTTAAATACCCTTCCTTGTTTAAAAACAAGAAAAAACTTTTTGTCGAAGATAAACGCCTTAAGACGGTCGAGGCTGAAAGACCAATCGAAAATTCATGTCTTAAAAAGTCGAGAAGATCCGTTCCTAATAAATCTTCGACATTTTTTCGTTGAGGAAAAAAGATGAAAAATTGTTTGATGTCATCTAGATAAGAAGAAACTGTTTGCCGCGATAACCCTTTTTCAGCGGTAATGTATTGTTCATATAGATCAACAGCGTCAGTAATTTCCATATTATTTGTCTTTCTTTTTGGCTTCTGAAGCGCGAATTAATGAGGGTTTCTTTAATTTGCGATTCAATTCGTTAATCAATAATTTTGTCTGGCTCTCTTCTTCCGCTTCTTGATAATTGAAAAGCGACATCTGAATAGCCATATCGCGTGGATCAATCAAATTTTGCAGAGTGACACCCACTAAGCGAACAGTGAGGGGCAGATAATTATTTTCATAAAGTTTAATTGCTGTTTGATAAATGAAACGATAATCATTTGTTGGATTATCAAAGGTGATTGATTTGTTATGTGAGATGAAAGTGGCTTCTTTCGCAGTAATTTGAATAGTGGTTCCTAATCGATTTTCTTTGACCGCTCGAGAAGATACTTCTTTAGCTAAATTCTCGAACATATATCTTATTTCTTCAATATTGTTGGTATCGTGATGAAAAGTTGAAGAACTGCCAATAGATTTAGATTCTTCAGGTTTAAAAATGACTTCATCAGATCCTTTTCCTGAAATCCAATCTTTAATTACATAGTAAAATTTTCCTAATATATTAATCAATTCGTGATTATCAGAAGCGCATCGACTAGCTAAATCGCCAATCGTTAAAATACCAATACTTTTTAATCTTGGTGCAGTTTTACGACCAATGCCATACATCTTGTCAATGGGCAATGGATAGAGAATGCGAGGAATATCGCGTTTTCGAATTATCGTTAAACCCATCGGCTTTTGATAATCGCTTCCCATCTTAGCTAAGAATTTTGTGGCCGCCACTCCAATTGAACATTTCAAACGGGTTTTAGCAAATAAATCATTTTGCATTTGACGAAAAAATTGTTCGATATTTGTTTGTTTCTTCACTACTTCGGTAAAATCAGCGAAACACTCGTCAACAGAGGCGATTTCAACAAGATGGGTATAACTTTTCACAAAATTGAAAAAAACGCGTGAGAGGCCACCGTAATAGCGAAAATCAACTGGTTTAATAATCAATTGTGGGCACAATTCTTTGGCTTTAAACATTGGCATTCCGCTGGAGACACCGAATTTACGCGCCGCATAAGAACAAGTTGAAACAATTCCTGAACGACCATCGTGACCAATAGCAACGGGTTTTCCCTCTAAAGAAGGATTGCGAATTTCTTCCGCCCGAGCAAAAAAGGCATTTAAATCAATATGAACAATAACTTTTCCCATCGTCAATTTGATTATAAATGAATAATAAGATTATGTTAACCAAAATTATAAAATCTCAACGATATTTTCGGGGAGCAATTTAAATTCGGCTTTTTGTTCATCAATACTGGCATGATCAATGAATTGATCAGGAATAGCTTTAATTATTACTGAGCCATGATAATTTCTTTTTATTAATTCACAAGATAAAGCTTGAGCAAAGCCATTTTCAGTAGCATAGGCGTCATAGATAACAATTCGATCATAGTTTAATAAGTCTTCAAGGGCAGATAAATCCATCGGTTTTTGATATAAAGCATTATATAAAGCCACCTGAATATTTTTGGCAATCAAAAGTTTTTTTAAAGATTCTGTCGCCGGACCAACTGAAACAATAACTGTTTTTTCTCCCGAGAGTTCTTTTATCCAATTCCCAAAGGGAATAATGGTGGGAGAAACTGGTGGAACATATTCGAAAACCCGTTCTTTGGGATAGCGAATGCAAAAAACGCCGTGGTGGTTAAAAGATTCGTCGATGAGCATTCGCGCTTGTTCAAGAGTCGCCGCCATGCAAACGACAGTATTAGGAATTCCCATCAAAAAGGCTTCATCATAGATGCCTTGATGAGAATTGCCATCTTTTCCCACAAAACCACTTCGATCAATTAAGAAAGTTGCATCGAGGTTCATTCTTGCTAAATCATGACTTATTTCATCATAGGCTCTTTGCAAAAATGTCGAATATATCGAAATAATAGGATGAAAACCGCTAATTGATAAGCCTCCCGCCATTGTCACAGCGTGTTCTTCGGCTATACCGACATCAATGCAACGATCAGGGAATTTTTCAAAAACTTTAGATAGATGGCTGCCATATCCAGTCGCAGGTACAATTGTTACAGCTTTGGGGTGCTTCTGCATTTCTTCTATAAGGAAATCATTAAAAATTTGCGACCAGCCTACACCATCATCATAATTTTGCTGGCCGGTTTCCGGATTGAAATCATGAACACCATGCCACAATCCTTTATCATCTTCTTCGGCAAATTTGTAACCTTTTCCCTTTATTGTCTTAATAAAGACAACAACTGATTTATCGGTTTTTTTGGCACGATTTAATGCTCTTTCTAAACTTTTGATATTGTGTCCGTCAATTGGACCAATGACGGAAAAGCCGAATGAATCAAATATATTAATCTTTAAAATATGGCGCTTGAACCAATTTTTAAGTGTCGCTGTCCAAGAATATAACTTGCGACCCGCTCTTGTGCCACCGAGCATTCTTTTAAATAAATGCTTTGATCGGCGATAAAAAGATGAGGTCGAAAAGCGTCTAAATACACGTGCTAAACCTCCGACAGGCTTAGAAATTGACATATTATTATCGTTTAATACGATAATCATCTTATGGTTATTCTGCCCAGCATCGTTTAAGCCTTCAAAAGATAAACCATTAACAATGGCGGCGTCGCCTATAAAAGAAACGACAT
>JBAYDQ010000078.1:0-3605 GCA_041668145.1 Bacilli bacterium
AGCATCGAAGAGACAATGCTGAAATTTTATAATGGCGATATTGATGTTTTAATTTGTACCTCCATTATTGAAAATGGCATCGATATTCCAAATGCCAACATGATTATTGTGGAAGATAGTGAAAATTATGGCTTAGCCCAGCTTTATCAAATCAAAGGACGTGTGGGAAGAAGTGATCGGATTGCTTATGCCTATTTAATGTATTCACCTCAAAAGATCTTAAAAGAAAAAGCTCAAAAGAGATTAAAGGCCATTCAAGATTTCACGGAGCTTGGCTCTGGCTATAAGATTGCGCAAAGAGATCTAATGATTCGTGGAGCTGGTGATGTCCTCGGTCCGGAACAAGCTGGATTTATTGATTCAATTGGCTTAGACATGTATATCAAATTATTAAACGAAGCCGTCAAAGAAAAAATGAGTGGTGAAAAGAGTGAAGAGCCTCTCTTAAATTCAACTTTGACGATTGATGCTTTTATTCCTTCAAGTTTCGCTACTGATTCAGACAAAATCGAATTATATCAAGAAATTCTTTCTTCTCCTTCTATTGAAGCTTTAGCAAGAACTAAAATTCGTACGAGAGATATCTTTGGAAAATTACCAAGCGAAGTTGAGCTTCTCTTTACAAAACGCACTATTGATTTATTAATAATGGAAGCAAAGGTTGATAAACTTTCTGAAACAGGAAAAGGCATCGAATTATTATTAAAAGATGATTATATAAAAATAAGGGGGATTGGTAATTTACTTTTCCAATCCATTATTCCATACTTACAAATTGTTAAAATTAGTTATATCAATAACACCTTTAGAATTAATATAACAAAGAGAAAAACTTGGATTGAAGATTTGGAAGGCATTTTAAAAAGTTTGGCTAATATCTTAAACAATAATAAAATAGTAGAAGTGATATGAGATTAGATTTAGTTTTAAAACAAACCGGAATTATTAAACGTCGAACGATTGCAAAAGAATTGGCGGAAAAGGGTCATATTTCGATTAATAATCGTGTCGCTAAACCGTCTTCAGAGGTTAAAGAAGATGATGTTTTATCTCTTCGCTTAGGATCGCGTTTTATCGAAGTTAAAATTACTTATAATATCAAAGGAAAAAGAATCTTTCCCATTTTTGAACTTCTTTCTTCTGAAAAGGTAAAAAATGAACCTTAATTTAAATCATAACAAGAAATATCTCCTGGGATGCTCTTTTGGACCTGATTCAATGGCCTTGCTTCATATGCTTAAAGAAGAGGGTTATGAATTTTCTGTTGCTCATGTTAATTATGGGTTAAGAAAAGAAGCTGACGACGAAATGCAAGCCCTCATTAATTATTGTCGAGATAATAATATCCCTCTATTTACGACCAAAATCAACGATATCCCTCAGACTAATATCGAAGCTAAATGTCGAGAAATCAGGTATAGGTATTTTGCTTCGTTATGTCATCAAAATCACTTTGACTGTGTGGTCATCGGACATCATAAAGATGACCTTTTGGAGACATTTTTGCTGCAAAAACGCCGCAAAAGTTTGGTAAATTTTTATGGTTTAAAAAAGGAAACTTTCATTTTCGATGTTTGTGTTTTAAGACCACTGCTTCAATACAAAAAGTCGGATTTGCTTTCGTATTGCCAAAAAAACAATATTCCGTTCGCTATCGATTCGTCGAATCTAACCGATCAATATGAGAGGAATAAAATTCGCCATCATGTGGTGGAAACAATGAGTGAAATTGACCGCCAAAAATTATTAGGTGATATTAATCAGGCAAATCAAGAGCTAATAGAGATGAACCGAGAACTTCAAAACAACGATACTCATTCTTGTCAGTATTTACTCGGATTGAATATGAGATTTTTAGCTTATGCACTTCATGTTTTAGCGCGACAAGTTAAAAAAGATGCTCACTTATCATTTGCCTGTGTCAAAGAAATTAGAAATGTTTTATTATCCGATAAACCAAATATTAGTATGAAGGTTAATTCAAATTTGTCTTTTATCAAATCTTATAATCAATGCTATTTTAGTTCAAAGGACCAAGAATATGATTATTTATTTGTGATTGAAAAACCCGATCTTTTAGATAACGAATATTTTTTCCTAGATTTTCGTTCTCATTCATCAGATCGAAATATCAGCCTTGGGGACTATCCATTGACTATTCGGAATGCCGAGCGCAAAGATGCAATCATGATTAAAAATTATCGCGTCCTCGTCCGCCGATTATTCATCGACTGGAAAATGCCAATTGAATTGCGAAAAAGATGGCCTGTTATTCTCAATAAAGATGGCACGATCGTTTATGTGCCACGATATCAGAAGAATTTCATTAAACCTAAAAATATTAATTTTTATGTAAAATAAGTGTTTTGCTTTTCTATCTTTCATAAAAAATATATAATTGCTTATAATTAGCGTATACAGCTAATGCAATAGGAGGTATGCCATGGCAGATCAACAAATACCCCAAAGAAGACGTTCTTTATTAAGTTTTATTTTCTCATTTGTTCTTATTATCGGATTCGTTGTCCTGATGATAATATTTTTTGGCAATGTTTTTTCTAGTTCGACCGAACTGACTGTTTATCAATTTGAGACCTATTTGGTCAATAAAGATATTAATAGTGTTAAAGAAACATCTTATGATAATGATTTAGTTAAGTTAAATGGAACTTACACATATACTGTTGCCGGGACCAGTACAACTAGAGAAAAATCATACTATCTCTATGTTCGTTATTCTTATTACAGCGCTGTGCGAAATGAAATTGAACGTGATGATTTAACATCTGACAATACTGCTGATACAGTCATTGTTTACGATACATCTGTTGAACTCTTAGTTAAAAATCCCGAATATGTCAATCAATATGAAGTTTACTCCGAACCAGTAACTCAATCATTTTGGGATGTATGGGGACCAACAATTGTCATGTTAGGTGGCAGTGTTCTTCTTGTTGTTTTCCTTTTCTCTAGAATGTCATCTTCAATTTCAGGCAGCAATAATAAAGCCTTGGAATTCAATAAATCACGAGCTCGTCGTGAAACATCCAGTAAAGTTAAATTTGCCGATGTAGCTGGTGCTGAAGAAGAAAAGACAGAGATGAAGGAAATAGTCGATTATTTAAAGGAACCAAAGAAATTCTCCAAATTTGGCGCTAAATTACCAAAAGGTATTCTTTTAGTGGGGCCTCCAGGATGTGGCAAAACCTTATTAGCCAAAGCAGTTGCTGGTGAAGCTGGTGTTCCTTTCTATTCAATTTCTGGTTCTGATTTTGTGGAAATGTTTGTCGGCGTCGGCGCCGGACGTGTTAGAGATATGTTCCGTATCGCCAAAGAAAACGCCCCTTGTTTAGTCTTCATTGATGAAATCGATGCTGTCGGTCGTCAAAGAGGTGCTGGTCTAGGTGGTGGTAACGATGAACGTGAGCAAACTCTCAATCAACTTTTAGTTGAAATGGATGGTTTCTCTGACAATTCTGGTATTATCGTCATCGCCGCGACCAACCGTGATGATGTTCTTGACCCCGCTCTTTTACGAGCTGGTCGTTTCGATCGCAAAATCACTGTTTCACTTCCTGATCGTCAAGGGAGAGAAGACATTTTTA
>JBAYDQ010000079.1:0-3567 GCA_041668145.1 Bacilli bacterium
CTTTCGCTCCTAATTTCTACATTTAAAAATGTAAGAGTTGATACATCATTCATATTTTATAGGTTTTTCTCGATAATATAAAACCTTTTCAATAAAAAAAATCTTTTCCCTAAATGATTGCTCATTCAATTAGAGAAGGATTTCATATTCTATCCTATGGATAGACCTATATAATAGTTCGAAAAATAATTATTGACGAGTCATGAATAATTCTATATATTATTAACTGCATATAATGCAGCATGTGAATACAGCTTGTCTGATGTCCAACACCTTAAAAGTAACCTAAGCTCAATGGTGAAAAGTTGTG
The DNA here is from genome assembly GCA_041668145.1 of Bacilli bacterium. GTDB lineage: Bacteria > Bacillota_I > Bacilli_A > RFN20 > CAG-826 > JAAYDH01. The sequence goes on from JBAYDQ010000079.1 coordinate 311, forward strand.
ACACCCGAAGTGTGGAATTCATACCTATTCATTATTTTGCACAAAAATAAGGAAAGGAAGGAAATATATCATGAGATATACAGGATCAAATTGGAAAAGATCTCGTCGTTTAGGCTTTTCAACGCTTGAAACGGGTAAGGAACTTGCCAAACGCCCATATGGCCCAGGTCAACATGGAAACGACCGCAAGAGAAAACCATCCGAATATGGCAAACAATTAATTGAAAAGCAAAAATTAAGACAGATGTATGATGTCAATGAAAGACAATTCCGTCGTCTCTTCATGATTGCCTTACGCAGTACTGAAGTTACCGGATATGCCTTCATGAAACTCTTAGAGTCTCGTCTTGATAACCTCGTCTTCCGTATGGGATTTGCCCGCACCCGTCGTGGCGCGCGTCAACTCGTCAATCACGGACACATCGAAGTCAATGGCAAGAAAGTTGATATTCCAAGCTACCTCTGCTCCATTGGCGATGTCATCGCCGTCCGAGAAAATAGCAAAGATTTGAAAGTTGTCAAAGAGTCTCTTGAATCACTTGCGACCAAAGTCGGTTGGGTAGAAGTCGATAGCGAAAAGTTATCCGGCAAATTCATCCGCGAAGTTGAACGTAAAGAATTACCACAAGACATCGTTGAATCACAAATCGTCGAATACTATAATCGTAAGCTCTAAAAAAATAACCATCCAAGTTCAATTGGATGGTTTTTTATTGCTCATTTTAATCAATAGATAGGATATTTAACTTCTTGTAATCGAGGATTAGCGTAATTGCCGCGTCCTTCTTTAGCTTCTTCATGACCATCTAATTCAACGAGATCACCCGTGAAACCACAGGTCATATTATTGACGAAATAAGTTCCGACGCCATACATGCTGACGGGAACTTTTAATTCATTCCAAAGTTTAATTTTTTCGGCATTAAAAGAAGAAGAAACAATAATCTTAACATAGTTAAATCCTTCTTTATCAAGCGCTTCGCGTAAGGCAAAGACCAGTTCTTTACAGACGCCGTGAGGATCAAATGAAGAAGTGTCTTTATCATCGAAATAATGGTCGATTAAAGACTTCGAAGTATCGATTCTCACCCCATTTAGGTGCGTTTTCAAATGGCGAGCTAAGATAAGGGAATCTCTAATTACATGATTATGATAATCAATCAGAGCCGTTACTTTTTCTTCAGGATAGGATTGGCGATAAATATCGGCGGCTTGGCAGACATCACCGCCACATATTTCAATGAGCGCATGGGGCATGGTTCCCATTCCTTTGCCGCCCCACCACAAGCCTTGAGCGTCAGTAGAGACTTTATTAATCCCCGCTACAAATGTCGCGTAACCATCACCGATTTGCGTGCGATAATCATCTTGGCGATCAGCCATCGAAAAGACAGGAATGTCCCCCGCGGCTTGCAAGACCTCGCGCACATTAGTGGCGACGCTACTTCGGCGCGCCAAAATGCCATCGATAACCGATTCTAAAAAGCCAAAATTTTCATATTTACCAGTCACTTTAAGAACTGGCTCCATGTTTTGAATAATATCACCATCATTTAAGGCGAGAATTTTGAATTCTTCAGGATGAACAGCAAAGGTGTGAATGAGAGCTATCGCTTCATCAATGCCACACACCATCGAATCGTCTCTCCGTTGAAACCACTGCATTGTCACGATGTGACCAGGAGCATTTTCGGCGACGATTTTTCGACTCTTCAAAAAATAATTTGCTGAATAAAAACCTTCTCCTAAAGACTTTTCAAACTGAAAAGTGCGATTAGTAAGCCGTGAAATTTGGCCAGCTTTTTTTAATTCTATTTCATTCATTTTCTTCTTCTCCTATCTGAAAAAAATCATTACCAATTATTCCATCTTCATCCACGATATAAACATCCTGACTTTCAGAGAGACTGAGTTCCGCAAAAGTACAAACATGACAATTAATCACTCCAAAATGACTTTTTTGTGAATGCACAATCTGTCCATTATTTAGGGAAGTGCCCACTAATGCCACGACAACTTTATCACCTTTAGTTACAGTTTCTTTTTGAACTGTAGCGATTACGCTTTCATTACTTATATCGATGTCGACAATATAATTATTGCCTTCCTGTTGCGTGTTTTTGATTTGTCCAATTAAATAGCCAGAAGAAGATAAATAATTCAGCAAGGGTAACTTGGCATTTGATAAAATTGAATTAATAACATCAATAAAAAGATGAGAAGGTAAATAAATTAGTCCTTTGGTTTTAATCTTAATAATTTTACTAATATTAAAAATATTATAACCGATAATTCGCTCATCATGATAAATCACTTCAATATCATGAAAACGTTTGGTCTCGCTCATCGGTAAATCGTTGCTAAAATCAGCTAAAAGAACATCGCCAATGGCTTTATAGGAATAATAAAGACAATATTTATCAATCATTTTTTTGGGCCACGATTCGATGAATCTTTTGTCCTTTCTCCCGGAAGGCTAATTCATATTCAGTCGTCATGTCAAAATCAGCACGACCGTCATAATCATCAAGTTTCTCGATAATTTGAAGAGGTGATTGAGCAAGTGTTTCCAAACTATAAGCGTATAAATCATCATTGTCAGTCTTAACAAATAACTGACCACCTCTAATGAGTATTCGGTCATACTGGCGAAGATAAGAAATCGCGGTTAATCGTCTTTTATGATGACGTTTCTTCGGCCATGGGTCAGAAAAATTTAAAAAGATGGCTTTGATTGATTGATCATTAATTTTGTCTAATACTTCATCGGCATTAGTGAATAATAACTTAGCGTTAGTTATTTCTCCTTCGACAATTTTCTTGGCGGCAATTCCTGCACACGTCACATTTCGTTCCACACCAACAAAAAATTGATCTGGATGAGCAAAAGCCATATCGTAAAGAAATTTACCTTTTCCAGAACCAATTTCTAAAAAATATGGCGATGGATGAGCTTTCAATAAATCATCGGAAATCATCACTTCTGGATGCTCGTCAATATAGGGTTTTGTCCAAGCTTTAAATTTTGTTCTCATCAATCTTTTTTCCTAATTCCACAATGGCGCGAGCATAGATGGCAATGCTTTGAAATAATGCGGATTTTTTCACTGATTCACTCGGTGAATGCATCTTTGAATCCCAACCGGGAAATTGCATACCGAAAGCAATGATATTATTGGCTTCTTTAGCGTAGGTCCCGCCTCCTGTGGTAAGCGGCAAACTTTGGTAGTCACCAGTCTCTTCTTGATAGCAAGATA
>JBAYDQ010000080.1:0-3500 GCA_041668145.1 Bacilli bacterium
ATGATGAGAATGATGAATCAGCCTTTTATGAGCCTGATAACATCTTTGTGATTGATGAATATATCCTTGGTTTGATCTTAGCGGCCGTCCCTTCCAAAGTTGTCAATAAAGGAGAGAAACTCCCGAGCGACGGAAGTGATTATCGAATCATTAGCGAAGAAGATTTTCTCAAAGAGAAAAAAGAAAAAAGAGACCCTCGTTGGCAAAAATTAGACAGTGTCAAAATAAATAATGATGATAATTAACATTATATAATGTTAAAGAAGATGAAACTCCACGGATAAGCGGAGTTTTTTTCTAGGCTGGTAATTTTTATATAGAAAAAATGATTGCTCAATTTTATTTTCCTTGGCTATAATGGTGGTGCAGTGGCAGAAAGTGGGAAAAAGTGGGAAATATGTTCTTTGGAAGTTTTGCTCACACTCTAGATGATAAAGGCCGTCTTGTCATTCCTCGTAAAATGAGAGAAGAGATAGGGGTCAAGGCTTTCATCATGAAAGGTTTTGATGGAGCGTTATCCATTTACAAAGCCAGTGAGTTTGAAAAGCTCGTCCAAGAATTTAACACCTTGTCCTTCAACAAGAAGAATTCTCGTGATTATCTCCGCGTTCAATTGGCTTCCGTTTCCGAACTGGAAGTCGATAAATCTGGACGTGTCCAAATTCCTGCCCAAATGCTCACGAAATTCCAAATTGGAAAAGAAGTCATGGTCATCGGCATGGGCGATCATATTGAAGTCTGGAATCAAACCGACTTTACCAAATATGAAAAAGACGCCATCTCAAGTTTTGAAAAAACGGCTGAAGATCTTGATTCCGCTGAATAAGACCTATGGGCCGGCATATTCCCGTCTTGCTTAGTGAAACTATTGAAGGTCTTAATATTAAGCCAGATGGTATCTATCTCGATCTCACCATTGGCCGTGGTGGACATAGCACCATCATTCTCAAACAACTTAAAAGTGGTTATCTCATCGGATTTGATCAAGATGAGGAAGCCATTGAAGAATCACAGATTAATTTATCAAAAATTAGTTCGCGATTCGAATTAGTTCACTCAAATTTTACCAATCTGAGTGAAGTCCTCAAGCAAAAAAATATCTCTTTCGTTGATGGTATCCTTATGGATCTCGGCGTTTCCTCTCCTCAATTCGATGAAGGAGAGCGAGGTTTCTCTTATCGACTTGACGCTCCGCTCGACATGCGTATGGATACGCGTCAAACTTTAACCGCTTATGATATCGTCAATCAGTACTCCGTCTCTGAAATCGCCAAAATTTTAAGAGATTACGGAGAAGAAAGTTATGCGTTAAGTATTGCTAAGAATATCGTTAAGCAAAGAGAAATTGCTCCGATTCAAACAACTTTCCAACTTGTTGACATCGTCAAAAAAAGCAAGCCGATGAAAGAATTAAAAAAGATTGGTCATCCGGCTAAGCAGACCTTTCAGGCTCTGCGTATCGCTGTTAACGATGAATTAAATGTCCTAGTCACAGGGCTTCACGAAGCTCTTGATGTCCTCCGTCCTCGTGGTGGCCGTCTCGCTGTTATCACCTTCCATTCCGGAGAAGATCGCCTTGTTAAGACCATCTTTAAATCCGTCAGTAGTTGTGAAGGAGATCGCATCGATGGACCCATCATTCAAAAAGATCCTGAATATCGATTGGTAAATCATAAACCCATTGTCGCTAGTCAAAAGGAGAGCGAAATCAACCCTCGTAGCCAAAGCGCTAAATTAAGAATTATTGAAAGGAAGTAGCAGATTATGAAAGACAAATTAACAAAAAACGGTCATAAGGGCATGTACTATCATATCCGTCGATTTTTTATTGGCACTGTCGTTTCAGCATCCTTGCTTGCCGCCATCGGAATTCCAACCTACTTGTTAATAAAAAATAATGTGGATAAACAGACACTAGCTGAAGAAGAAAATACTGATGAAACACCAGCATCAATCGTCCAATTTGTTCATTATTGTAGTGATTAAAAAACTGGTATTTTAGTGTTAAAAAGGGAGCTATGATCGAATTAGCTTCTTTTTTATTAAGTGATTAGTTAGTAGATATTTAGTAGATAAAGTAAAAAAACATTAACATAATGTGTTAATTGTTGTAAGTGAAAAGAAATGCTTATAAAATGAGTAAAAGTGGAAATGAAATATGGAAAAACCAGTTGCTGCGATTGAATTCGGCTCAAAAAAACTAAAATTAGTCGTCGGCTATGAGCTGGATGGACAAGTTTATGCCCTCTATGCTTTAACAAAGCCTTATGGTCACATTGTTGAACCAGGGCAATTTTCTGATTTCCCTAAACTTGTGCAAAGCATCAAAGAAATTCATGATTTTTCTGATCCTTCTGCAAAATTAAAATTAACCATCTCGGAGGCATTGCTTTCTCTCCCGCCTTATGGCCTTGATGTTCTCGAAACAAAACAAGTGACGACTGTCATTGGCGAAGAGAGCAAGATTAGCACCATTGATATTCGCAACATCTACGCTTTAATCCGCAATGCTTCGAGTGAAATGGAAAACAGTCTTATCGACGTTATTCCTGAAACTTATATTCTTGACCAAGGTCGTTCTTTTACCCTTCCTCCTATTGGAGAATCATCGAGCACTCTCAGCATGATTGCAAAAGTTCATACTCTTCCGCACAAAATCTTTGAGGCTTATCAAACCGCTCTCACAACTGGTGAAATCAATGTTAAGCGTTTAGTCGTCGCACCTTTCGCGGCTTGCAAACTCCTCGCCTCTTATAGCGATATACCAGCTGATTACATCTTAGTGGACATCGGTAGCGATGTGACGAGTATCTCTTTAGTGGGCAATAAAACGTTATATGCTTCCCGGACCTTTGAATGGGGTGGTGATCATATTACTGAGCGTATTATCGAGGCTTTCAATATCAACGAAGCGGATGCTGAAAAATATAAGATTATGTATGGCATCGACAAACGAGAGATGAATTTCAAAGCTCCAATTTGTAAAACGGACGATGGCGAAGGTCACGAAATAAAACATCATCGCGATGAATTAAATAGTTTGATTAAATCAGAACTTGAAATCTTTACGAAACAATTAAATTCCGCTCTCGACGATCTCTTAGGCGACTATGGAACGTCTTATAAAGTCCTTCCGATGATTTTAGTCGGAGGTGGTGCGAAATTAAATGGTCTTGTGGAGTATATTGCTCCCAAAGTTCCAAGCGACTCAGTGACCGTAGTGAGTCCCCGCTCTTTTGGAGCTCGCAATCCCACTTTTACCAACTGCTTAGGGATGATTTTAGCTAATGCGCAAATTCCGACGGTCTATGATGAGAATCATCCGCGATTCGGGCAAGTGACCCGTGATCCTGTCAAATAGAAGGAAAAGGAGTAATGAATATGGAAAATTACAATCTAGACAACTTTGAACCAGCCGCTAAAATTGTCGTCATCGGCGTTGGTGGCGCTGGCAACAATGCCGTCAATCGCATGATTGATGAAGATATTAATAATGTTGA
>JBAYDQ010000081.1:0-3385 GCA_041668145.1 Bacilli bacterium
AACATTTACTATCTTCATAATATTTATGGCCGTCAAAAAGCGGATATCGTCGTCGATATCAATATCATCAAGGATTTTATACGTCAAATCGCTAATTTGAGCGATAAACAATTTTCATTTCAAACACCAATACTTGATGTGTCAATTGGCAAATATCGAATTAACGCTGTTCATCAATCAATTGGTCGAGTCGGCAATCATCCATCATTAACCTTTTCCATTCGCCTTGCTTCTCTATCTCCTCGCATCACTGATCAATCAAACTTTCTAACAAAAGAATTAATCGCTCTTTTTGAAGTGCTTTTGAAATCAAAGGTGTCGATTGTAATCGGCGGTTTAACAGGAAGTGGCAAAACCGAATTTCAAAAATATTTAGTCCGCAAAATATCATCTCATTCTCGTCTTGTCATCATTGACAATATTTTAGAACTTGAGCAAGTGCGAGAACAGACTGATTTAGATATCAACACTTGGCAAGTTGACGATAAAAATGAGGCTTCATCAATTCAAAATTTAGTCAAAAACGCACTTCGAAGTAATCCGGATTGGCTTATTGTTGCCGAATCACGTGGCTCGGAAATGATTGAAGTTTTAAATTCCGCGATGACAGGACATCCCATTATTACGACAATTCACGCTACTGATGCTCAAAGCATGACATCTCGAATGGCGAGAATGGTGATGATGAGCGATAAGAAAATGGATTATGAAAATGTTCTACTAGATATTATCTATCATTTCCGTTTTCTTGTATATCTTGAGAAGAATGAGAATATTGACGGATCTATTGTTCGCTATATCAAGTCAATTTTCTACCAAGAAAATGATGGTCAATTACGGCCTCTTTACAAAAAGAAAGATGACGAACATATTTATTATAAATTTCCCAAATCAATTTTTGAATTATTGAAATTTAAAGATAACGATCATCTTTTTATCAAAACATTTGTTGAGGCTGATCAAAATGAATAAAACTCTTTTTATCGGACTGGTGTTAGCCATCGTCTTTTCCTTTATTTGTTATGTGGCTAGTGATTCAATTTTTGTTTCGGCGATAACATTTGTTTTAACCATTGTTTATTTCTTTCTTGTCGTCGCGCGACGTTTTCAAAAATTCAACGCTAAAATTAAACGTTTTCATCATTGCTTTTATTTTATAAATAATTTCCTAGTCTCGCTCAGTATTAGGAAATCAATTAGCGAAGCTTTTCACCATGCGGCTAATGCATTAGATGAAGAATTTAAAGAGGAGGAAGAGGCGATGAAAGATATGATGGAGAATGAGAAAATTCTTTATCTGCAGCGCTACTTTCCTTTCCATCTTTACCAATTGTTTTCTGATATTGTCATGCTGTGGTGTGAGCAAGGAGGCGACATTCTTTTGATGTCAAATTACTTATATAATCAAGCTCGAGAAACAGAAGAATATATTTTATATTGTGAGAGTGTCAATCGAAAAACAACAATTGAATTTAGCGTATTGTGGCTGTTTTCATTAACCATTCTATTTATTCTTCGTTTTGTGCTTTCAGATTTTTATATTTATATTGTTAAGCAGACATTTTATTCTTATGCAATTTTGGGAATTTTTCTCATCGTTTTATTGTCCATTGAACTATTAACCAAGCATATGACGAAAATAGAGATTAGAGGATGGAACAATGACACGAAGTAAATTAAGAAAAAATATTGAATTAATTGGACTTAATTATAAAAAGGAGATGGCGAAAATTTCTTTGATCAATTTTGTTTTAATTAGTGTTATTGCAGTGCTGTTTTATTTTTATCGAGAAATAATTGTGACCATGTCTCTTCTGTGCTTTGTGGGTGTTATAAACTATTTTCTTTTCTCGTTTTATACCAACCGCAAGAGGCAGATGGAAAAAGATCACGATGAAGAATTTATCGCCCTTATCTCTTATTTTCAAACTTTTATTACGAACCAAAACAATGTCTATCAATCATTCGGAAAACTTTTGACTTTTTCCTCGTTTTGGATGAAGGAAAGACTAGAGTGCTTTATCGCGAGCGTTGATGCGGACAAGAGCGTCAAACCTTTCATCGATTTTGCTAACAATTTCACTTTGTCCGCTATTAAAAATATTATGCTTTCGATTTATCAAATGGTGGATCAGGGCGAAAATTCAAATCAGTTGACGCAATTTCTTTTTCTTTTTCAAACCATGACAACTAACTTCAACAACGAGCAAAAGGAAAGAAAGAAAAAATCCCTAGAGAATCTTACTGCTTTTCCCTTATTGGGAGCCGGGGCCATAGTTTTGATTCTTTCAATCAGCATTATTTCAGTCGTGGGGGAAATGGTTAATGTCCTATAAAATCGGTTTAATTCTTTCAATGATTTTTGTGGCTCTCTTCTTTGCTTTTGGAATTGATCTAATTTCCATTCAGTTTGCATTTAGCAATCTCGACGCTCAATCAGTGGCTATTTCTTATCGAATAAGTCATTACGGCACAATTGATGGAAGGATAATTGAAGAGATTGAAGATCAATATGCCATTTCTTTTCAATGCTTGTCGAATTGTCATCCTCAATTCGGCGATGTCGTCGATTATCAAATTTCTCGGGAAATCTCAACCATTGTGATATCAAAGGAACCCATGACTATCGCAATCAAAAGATCGGCTATTATCGGATATTATTCATAGAAAGGAGAAAATATGTCAGAACTAAAAGGTTCACTTTTGGGAGTTATTCTTGTTCTCATCTTATTCGGAACGCTCAGCGCTTGTTTGACCGCTGCTTTTGCTTCAATGACAACGGCTGCTACCAATCAAGTTAGTGAAGTTGTTCAGCAAACTCAAGGATAAGAAAAATAACGATTCCTTGGCCAGGAGTCGTTTTTATTTGGAGTGAAAAAAAGTTTAGATTATAATAACAACGAGGTAAACGATATGACTGTTATTGATACTGTAAAATCCATCTTAGGTAAGAGGGTTGATGTTTCGACACTAAAAGAAACTGATAAATTAAGTGATTTAGGACTTGATTCTCTTGATCTTGTTGAAGTGATGATTGAGATTGAAGAACAATTGAATGTCGAGTTTTCCAGTGATGAAATTGGCAATTTGTCGACATTAAAAGATGTTGTTGATTTGATAGACTCAAAAAGCAAATAATTACTTGTCTTTACTAATGCCTCATGATATTATTTTTCTTGCGTTTTACTAGTAAGCATTTTTTTGAATAACAATAAAGCGCAACACTTGCCTACCTAGCTCAGTCGGTAGAGCTATCGGCTGTTAACCGATCGGTCGTGGGTTCGAGTCCCTCGGTAGGCGCCACTTGGCCATATGGAGAAGCGGCTTAACTCACTACCCTTTCACGGTAGCATTCTCGGGTTCGAATCCCGATATGGTCACCATT